>JAADEN010000096.1 GCA_013153375.1 Chloroflexota bacterium
GCCTACATTCGCCGACAAAAAACGCATCACGCGCGTGGAAACTGGATTCCGGCATGGGAGCCGCCGGATGAGACGCGCGGCTAAAATCCGCCGCCCGGCCGCCGCTGGAAGCCCGCGGCTACGATGTCGCCATGATCGATCGCTGGTGATCATGGCCGCCATCCATCCTGCGTATGCGGGATGCCTCGTTCGCTCCCCGCTCCTCGCTCCTTGCTCCCTGCTCCTCGCTCTCTGCTTCTCGCCTCTCGCGCGCCCTTCCCACCCGCGGGGGTTTGTGGTACACTGGGGCCAATCGGCGCACAACCGAATAGCGGCACTCTTATCCAGAGAGGCGGAGGGACCGGCCCGACGAAGCCTCGGCAACCGGTCGCCGCAGACGCTCCCAGGGGGTTTCAGCAGGGCGCGTCGCGGGGACCAAGGTGCCAATTCCGGCAGACGGAGTTCTGGGAGATAAGAGGGCAGCCGCGCCTGCGCTGGCATGTGTGGCCCTTCTGTGTCTTCCCAGGAGGGGCCTTTTTGTTTTCCGGCCCGGCCCCGCCCGCCCATCCTTTCCCAAGGAGTACGCCCATGCTCTCGTTCATGCAGTCGCCTTCGACGCTGTTCACTTCGGAGTCGGTGACCGAAGGCCATCCTGACAAGATGTGCGACCAGATCAGCGACGCGGTGCTGGACGCGTGCCTGGCCCAGGACCCCCGCTCCCGGGTGGCGTGCGAGGTGGCCACCAAGACGGGCTTCGTGTTGCTCTTCGGCGAGATCACCACCCAGGCCCAACTGGACTTCGACGAACTGGCCCGCCAGGTCATCCGCGAGATCGGCTACGACAGCAGCGAAAAGGGCTTCGACGCGGCCACCGCGGGCGTGCTGGTGGCCATCTCCAAGCAGTCGCCCGACATCGCGCAGGGGGTGGACGCCTCTTTGGAGGCCCGCGCCCGCCTGACCGACGACGAGGTCGCGTCCATCGGCGCGGGCGACCAGGGCATGATGTTCGGCTTCGCGTGCAACGAGACGCCCACGCTGATGCCCATGCCCATCTACCTGGCCCACAAACTGACCCGCCGACTGAGCCAGGTGCGCAAGCAGGGCCTGTTGCCCTGGCTGCGTCCCGACGGCAAGGCCCAGGTCACGGTGGAATACGCCTACGGCCGGCCCAAGCGGGTGCACACGGTGCTGGTGAGCACCCAGCACGCGCCCGATGTGACCCAGGACGAAGTGCGGGCCGGGGTCATCGAGCAGGTCATCAAGCCCGTGATCCCGCCCGAGATGCTGGACGACGACACCCGCATTCTGGTCAACCCCACGGGCCGCTTCGTCATCGGCGGGCCCATGGGCGACGCGGGCATGACGGGCCGCAAGATCATCGTGGACACTTACGGCGGTATGGGCCGCCACGGCGGCGGCGCGTTCAGCGGCAAGGACCCCACCAAGGTGGACCGCTCGGGCGCGTACGCGGCCCGCTGGGTGGCCAAGAACATCGTGGCCGCGGGCCTGGCCGAGCGCTGCGAGATTCAAATCGCGTACGCCATCGGCGTCGCGGAGCCGGTGAGCATCCACATCGAGACCTTCGGCACGGGCCGCATCCCCGACGAGGCCCTGGAGCGCCTGGTGCGGGAACACTTCGACTTGCGGCCGGGGGCCATCATCCGGGACCTGGACCTGCTGCGGCCCATCTACCGCCAGGTGGCGGCCTACGGCCACTTCGGCCGCGACGACCTGGACCTGCCCTGGGAGCGCACGGACAAGGCCGAGGAACTGCGGCGGGCGGCGCGGGAATTAGCAGTCAGTGGTCAGAAGTCAGGGGGCAGATTTTAGGAACCACGGATGTTGGGAGAAGTTAGAAGTTGGTGGTTAGTGGTTGGCGTGCCCTGGGTGCTGAAACCGCGGATGAACGCGGATAGGCGCGGATGAACGCGGACGAACCTGGCCGGAAAACTGTCGGCTGACGGCCGGGCGCAGCATCGCTGCGCCCCTACCGGCCACCCGCTGACGGCTACCGGCCATCCCCCTCCAATCGCTCGTGCAGGGCCTCCCATTCGGCCAGTTGGGCCTCCAGCGCGGCCTGGGTCTCCGCGTACGCGGTGCTCAGGCCGCGCACCGCGTCGGGGTCCCGGGGCGGGTCGCTGAGTTGGGCCTCCAGCGCGGCCAGTTCGCGCTCCAGCGCGGTGATGGCGTCCTCCAGGGCCGCGATGCGACGCTCGATTTTGCGGCGTTCGTTTTTGGACAGTCCCCCGCGGGGTCTCGCGACGGACGCGCGGCTACGCGGCGCAGCCTGGCCGTTCGCGGAGCCCTTTCCCCCAGATTTTTCGACTTGAGCCTCACGCCGGGCGGCGACGAACGCGTCGTAGCCGCCGACGAAGACCTGGAGGTGGCCGTCGGTCAGGCTCCAGATTTGGGTGGCCAGGGCCCGCACCAGGTAGCGGTCGTGGCTGACCAGCAAGATGGTGCCGGGGTAGGCGGCCAGTACGGCTTGCAGGGCCTCCTGCGCGGGGATGTCCAGGTGGTTGGTGGGCTCGTCGAGCAGGAGGAAGTTGGCGCCCTGGAGTTCCAGTTTGGCCAGGGCCAGGCGGGCTCGCTCGCCTCCCGAGAGCGCGGCCACGGGCTGGTGCACCGCGTCGCCCCGGAAGAGGTAGCGGGCCAGGTGGGCGCGGGCCTCGCCGGGCAGCAGGTGGGGCGCGGCCGCGAGGAGTTCGTCCAGCACGGTGCGCCGGGGGTCCAGGTCGGCCGCGGCCTGGGCGAAGTAGCCCACCTGCACGCCGGGGCCCAGGCGCAGGCGGCCCTCCAGGGGCTCGAGGCGGCCCAGGATGGTGCGCAGGAAGGTGGTCTTGCCGCTTCCGTTGGGGCCCAGCAGGGCCGCGCACTCGCCGCGGCGCAGGTCCAGGCGGGCGACGCGGAACAGGGGCCGGTCGGGGTAGCCCACGGTCAGGTCCCGGGCCCGCAGCACCCACTCGCCGCCGCGCTGGATGGGGGCCAGGCGGGGTTGCGGGGTGGGCGGCTCGGTCTGGGGGAAGCGCAAAGCGTGGAGGCGCTGCTCGGCTTCGGAAACGGTGAGGTCGTGGGTTTGCAGGTGCAGGCGCTCCACGGCCTGGCCCCAGGTGGCGCGCTCCAGGACCTCCAGCGCGGCCAGGCCCCCGGCCTCCAGGGCCAGCAGGACGCGGCTCAGGCGCTTGAGCCGTCCCTTGGCCTGGGCGCTGTTCTGGCCCGCGATGTGGCGCTTGATGTAGGCCAGGTCCTTGCGCAGGCGCTGGAGGGTGGCGTCCCAGCGCTCGCGGCGCTCGCGCCAGCGGTGGGCCCGCTGCTGCAGGTAGGCGCTGTAGTTGCCGCGATACACCTCCAGGCCGTGGGGGCCCAGGTCCCAGATGGTGCGGGCCACCTGGTCGAGAAAATAGCGGTCGTGGGAGACGAACAGCACCGCGCCGCCGAAGCCCTGCAGGTGGCGCTCCAGGAACTCGACGCCGGCCAGATCCAGGTGGTTGGTGGGCTCGTCCAGGGCCAGCAGGTCGGGCTCTTCCAGGAGCAAACGGGCCAGGTGGGCGCGGGTGCGCTGGCCGCCCGAGAGTTGGGCCAGGGGCCGGGGCAGGTCGTCGGGGGTGAAGCCCAGCCCGGCCAGGACGCGGGCCTGGCGGGCGCGGTAGGTGTAGCCGCCCAGACGCTCGTACTCGGCCTGGGCGCGGCCGTAGCGGGCCAGCAGGGCCTCGGCCCGCGCGGGCGGCGCGTGGGCCATCTCGTCTTCCAGCGCGCGCAGGCGGGCCTCCAGCGCGTGCAGGCGCTGGAAGGGCTGATCCAGCAGCGCGGCCAGGGTGAGGTCCGCGGGCGGACGGTCCAGGGTCTGGGGCAGGTAGCCGATGCGCAGGCCCCTGGCCCGGTGGACGCGACCGGCTAAGGGCTCCTCCAGGCCCAGGAGCACGCGCAGCAGGGTGGTCTTGCCGCTGCCGTTGGGCCCGACCAGGCCGATGCGGGCCTTGGGCGGAACCTGCAGGTTCAGGCCCTGGAAGAGGATGCGGCCGCCGTAGCCGTGGGTGAGGTCGTGCGCGTGGAGGAGCATGGGGAGCGTAGTAAGTAGTCGGGAGTCGTTAGTCGGTAGGGGAGATTGTAGCACAGGTCAGAAGTCAGCGGTCAGTGGTCAGAGGTCAGGTCAGATGGAACCGCGGATGAACGCGGATGGGCGCGGAGGAACGCGGATGAACCTGGCCGGGAAACTACCGGCTGACGGCTGTCTTGGCGCACCCTGACGACTGCCGACTGGCGACTGACTGTGCTGGAACCACGGATGGACACGGATGGGGACGGATGAACACGGAGGGCTGAAACCGCGGATAAACGCGGATGGGCGCGGAGGAACGCGGATGAATCTGGCCGGAAAACTACCGGCTGACGGCTAACGGCTGACGGCTGTTCATAAACCACGGATATACACGGATGAACACGGAAGTAAAGAACCACGAATGGGCCTGGAAGCGAAACTACCGGCTGACGGCTGACGGC
>JAADEN010000015.1 GCA_013153375.1 Chloroflexota bacterium
GTCCCCGCGGCGGCCGACCCCAGACCCGGCCCCGAAGCCGGGCTGCTGGCCGCGGAGGAGGCCGCGGCGGTACGAGCCGCGGTGGCCGCGCTGCCGCCCCTGGAGCGGGCGCTGGTGGTGCTGCACTACTGGGAGGATCTGCCCTATGCGGCCATCGCCGCGCAGACCGGGCTGAGCGTGAGCGCGGTCAAAAGCCGCCTCTATCGGGCCCGCCAGCGCCTGGCGCGGCAACTGCAAGATGCCGCCGCGAGCGCCGCGGAAGATCCTTCGTGGTCCGACGCTCGACTCCCTCGCGAGGAAGGAGTGACCCGCCCATGACGCCCTCTACAATGGCTACACGCAATGACCTGGCCTCGATCGAAGCCCGACTGCGCGCCGCGCGCCCCGTGGCACCACTCCCCCGTGGTGGCTACACGCAGCGCGTCTGGGCTCGGATCCGGGCCCAAAGCCCTTCCCCCATCACCCCCCTCGTGTTGGCCCTGCCCTGGCTGCTGGCCCTGAGCGCGGCCGCGGCGCTCAGCCTGTGGTGGATCCTGGGCGGGCCCTGGGTGACGCTGAGCGCAACCCTGCGCGCCCTGGCGCCCTACGCCGGCACCCTGGCCTGGGTGTGGACCCGCGCGCCCTGGCTCGGGACTCTGGGCGCGCTCGCCCTCCTCGCCGCCGGTCTGCAAGCCATAGGCGTGAGTTGGTGGGCCCGCCGCCGCTGCCGCCTGCGGGGATGCCTGGCCGTCTCCCGGGCGGGCTGAAGGGCGCTGTTGCGCGCCCCATTCGTTTCAGGAGGTATGATCATGAATGGACGAGTACGCATTGGGCCCCGCGCCTGGCTCATCGTGGCCGGGCTCATCCTGGCCCTGGCCTTGGGGGTGCAACCCGCGCAGGCCGCCATGCCCGGCGCGGAGGAAACGCCCAACGGGCAAGTGGTCTTCGGCAAGGATTTCGTGCTACCCGCGGGCGAGGCCCTGAACGGCGACCTGGTGATCTTCGGCGGCTCGGCCATGCTGGAGCCCAATTCGGAGGTGCGCGGCGCGGTGGTGATCGTCGGCGGCTCGCTGGAGGCCCACGGCGACATCCGTGACGAAGCCGTGGTCATGGGCGGTCGGGCCCTCATCGCGGGCGCGGTCGGCGAGGACCTGGTGGTCATGGGCGGCACGGTGCAATTGACCCGCACCGCGCATGTCCGCGGGGATCTGGTGGTCATGGGCGGCACGCTGCAGCGAGAGCCCGGCGCGGTGGTGGAGGGCCGTATCGTGCAGAACGCGGCCGTCGGCAGCGCGTGGCACGCGCCCTCGAGCGTGCGCAGCAACAGCCCTTGGGGGCAATGGGGCTGGACCATCTATCACACCCTGCTGCGCGGGCTGTGGACCGCGACGGAGATGCTGGTGCTGGCCGCGCTGGCCGCGCTGCTGGCCCTGTTCGCGCCCCAGGCCCTGGAGCGCACGGGCGAAGCCGTACAGCGGTATCCGCTGCACGCGGGGGCCGTGGGCTTGCTGGCCACGGTGGTGGCCGTGGTCTTGATCGTGGTCCTGACCATCAGCATCCTGGGCATCCCCCTGGCGCTGGTGCTGGCCATGGTCATGGGCCTGGCGTACCTGCTGGGCCTGCTGAGCCTGGGCTGGCTGCTGGGCCATCGCCTGCTGGCGACCCTGGGCCGGACCTGGCCCCCCGTGGGCGAGGCTGCGCTGGGCACCTTCCTGCTCATGCTGCTGCTGGTCGCGGTGGACATGCTGGCCTGCCTGGGCTGGGTGGTACACGCGGCTGTGATCCTGGTGGGCGTGGGCGCCGCGCTGCTGACCTACCTGGGCACGCGCGAGCCCGAGCGCACCCTGGAGCAACTGCTGGGGAGCACCCACGGCTCTTCGTCCGACGCCAACCCGCCGGCCGCGCCCCCCGCGGTCCCGGACGCGCCCGCGTCGTAAGCCCTGCCCCACACCCACGCATCGCAAAACGGCCCGGAGGGTTACGCCCCGCGGGCCGTTTTGGTTTTTGGGCTCAGCGCTCGGCCAGAGGAACAGTCGTCAGAACAGTCGTCAGTCGGTAGTCGGGAGTCGGTAGGGGCGCAGCGGTGCTGCGCCCGCCGTCAGCGGGTAGCCGGTGGCCGGCAGGGGCGCACGGCGGTGCGCCCAGTCCCTACCCCAACCGCAAGATGGCCTCTGCGGCCCAGGTGAAGAGGGAGGCGGCCGAGACCAGGCCGAAGAACGCGCTCAGCAGGGCCGCGGCGTACACGGTCCAGCGCAGGGCCGCAGGCACGGGGCGCACTTCGGGTTCGCCGGGGCGCATGTACATGATCATCACCAGGCGCAGGTAGTAGTACGCGGAGATGAGGGAGGTCAGCACGCCCAGCAGGGCCAGACCCGGGAACCCGGCCTGCAACACCACCTGGAAGAGGTAGAACTTGCCGAAGAAGCCCAGGGTGGGCGGCACACCGGTGAACGAGAGCATGAACACGGCCATGGCCGCGGCCAGCCACGGATACCGGCGGGCCAGCCCCGCGTAGTCGTCCAGGTTCAGGCCCCGGCCCTCGCGGCGCTCCAGCAAGATGACCACGGACCAGGCGCCAAAGGTGGCCAGGGCATAGGCCACCAGGTAGAACAGCACCGCGGCCACGGCCTTGGCCGCCAGGGTCTCATGTCCAAACGCGACCAGGGCCATGAGCATGTAGCCCGCGTGCGCGATGGACGAATAGGCCAACATGCGCTTGATGTTGCGCTGCGCGATGGCCACCACATTGCCCAGGCTCATGCTGAGCGCAGCCAGGGCCCAGAACACGGGCACCAACTCCTGGCCCAGGTGGGGGAAGACCAGCACGAACAGGCGCAGCAGCGCGGCAAAGCCCGCGGTCTTGGCCGTGACGGCCATGAAGCCGGTCACGGGCGTGGGCGCGCCGTGATACACATCGGGCGTCCACATGTGGAAGGGCACCGCGGCCACCTTGAAGCCCAGGCCGACCAGCACCAGCGCGCTCCCGGCCAGGAGCAGCACCCGGTCGGTGTTCCCTGCGGCCACGGCCTCGACGATGGCCGGCAGCGAGGTGGAGCCCGTCGCGCCGTACACCAGCGCGATGCCGAAGAGCATGAACCCGGCCGCGAACGCGCCCAGCAGGAAGTACTTGAGCGCGGCCTCCTCGGAGCGCGGCTCGGGCCGCGCGAACCCGGCCAGGACATACAGAGGGATGGAGAAGAGTTCCAGGGCCAGGAAGATCATGATGAGGTCGGCCACGCGGGCCATGAGCATCATGCCCGCGACGCTGAACAGCAGCAAAATGTAATATTCGGCCCGCTCGATGCCCTGATCCCGCAGGTAGGCCGCGGCCATGATGATACCGATGAGGCCGCTGAACGCGAACAGGGCTACCAGGAACGCGGCGTAGGCGTCGGCGATGACCATGCCCTGAAACGCGAGGAAGGGCTTACGCCCCAGTTGGGCCAGGGCCAGCAGCAGGGCCAGCGCGAAGCCCATCCCCGACCACAGGGCCACCTGGCGGGCGTAGTCCTTGGTCCGCCCCCAAAACGCGTAGTGCAGCAGGAGCAGCGAACCCCAGACCACCAGCACGACTTCGGGCAGGATGGCGTAAAAGTCTTGACCAGAGAGATTGAAGTTCATGGCGATGCTCCAAAGGACGAATCGTGGTCCGTACCCGCGGGCACGGCGGCGTCGGCCGCGCCCGGGGGCGAAGAATCCAGCGCGCCGGGGCCGCGCTCGAGGCGCGGTTGGTAGGCGGCCAGACGCCGTTGCATGATGCGCACGGCCTCAGGATGATGATCCACCAGCCAGAAGATGCGGCCATGCCGGGCCGCGGCCTCGCCGGTGGTGCCGCTGCCGGCGAAGAAATCCAGCACCAGGTCGCCGGGGTTGGTGTGCACCTTGATGATGCGCTCCAGCACGCCCAGGGGCTTCTGGGTGGGGTAGCCGGTGCGCTCCCGCCCGGCGGTGGGCACGATGGTGTGCCACCACACATCGGTGGGCGTCTTACCCCGGCGGGCCTTTTCGGGCCCCACCAGCCCGGGGGCCATGTACGGAATGCGGTCCATGGCCTCGTAGTTGAAAGTGTAGCGCCGCGGGTCCCTGGCGTACCACAGCAGGTTGTCGTGCTTGGCCGGCCAGCGTTTGCGCGAGCGACCGCCGTAATCGTAGGCCCAAATGATCTCGTTCAGGAAGGATTCCCGGCCGAAGATGGCGTCCAACAACACTTTGACATAGTGGACCTCGCGGTAATCCAGGTGGACGAACAAACTGCCGTGCGGGGCCAGCACCCGGTGGGCTTCGACCAGGCGCGGCTCCAGAAAAGCCAGATAGTCGTCGAACACGTCCGCGAAGGCCAGCGAACCGATTTGCAAGGTGCGATAGCGGCGACCCTGGAAGCCGACCCGGTCGCCGTTGGGGTCCTGGACAGTGCGCAGCCGGGCCCGCCGCTGCCGCCGGCCGGTGTTGAA
>JAADEN010000115.1 GCA_013153375.1 Chloroflexota bacterium
GCCGACGGCCACCCGCCCGCCCGCGAGCGGGCAGGTGCAGGTGCAGGCCACCAGCAATGTGTGGTGCCGTTCCGGGCCGGCGCTGTATTACGACGCGCTCGCGTCCCTGCAGCCGGGCGACCGGGTCGAAGTGCTCGGCCAATACCACGACGAGGCGCGCGGCGCGTACTGGCTGGTGCGCACGCCCCAGGGCATTACCTGCTGGCTGCCGAGCCGCTACACCACCGTGGCCCACGGCGATCCGACCCAAATGCCCTGGGTCACACCGCCCCCGCCGCCGCCCGTCGCGTTCCTGGTGGGCATCGAACGCATCAGCCGCTGTCGAGACCGGCGGGGCCTGACCTTGTGGATCCGCAACGAAGGCACCCGCGTTCTGGAATCGGTGGATGTCAAAATCGAGGGCCCAGGCCAGGCCTACACTTACACCATCGGCCTGGACCAACGCAACGGTTTCGAATGGTGGTTGAACTGTGAGGCCGGGGCGCGCGTGGAACGCCTGCTACCCGGCGAGACAGGGCTCATCACCATTGCCACGCCGGGCCGCGAATTGAGCGGTGAGCCCCTGACGGTGACGATCAAAGCCTGCACGGAGAACAATCTGCAAGGGCAGTGCCTGGAGCGGCGGCTGTGGCTGCCCGTGCCTTAGAGCCTGCACCCCAGACCAAGCCCTGACGACGGCTCGGGGCCGTCGTCCCCCCGTTGGCCCCAGACTCCGTCTCCCTGCGCCGCAGCCGCGGCTATCGCGTCTTGCGCCGCACCTCGAACACGCAAGCCTCCGCGCCCGTCGCGGCGCATTGGACCTCGCGCACTTCCACCTCGGTGCCCAGGGCCACCTGCAGAAAACCGGCCCAATACCCCGCGATGGGATGACACACGGGCTTCTTGCTGCGGATGCGCGTGGCCAGAACCGAGTCGTGCACCACCAGATGCCACCGCGTGCCGCCGCGCGCCAGGCGCGCCTGGCCCCAGCGCGAAGCGTTGAACGCCAGGACCAAAGCCTCCAGCAAGTCGTCCCCGGCCAGGCCCAAACGCCCGGCCAACAACTCGGCGCCCTGCTGTCCGCCGATCTTTCCGGCCCGGTACAAGAGCGCGCCCAGGCCGAAACCCATCATCTTGCGCACGGCGTCGTACAAAGCCACGATGCCCTGCTTGTCGATCAGCACCGATTCGTCCAGCACCGTTTGGATGACGCGCTGCGGATCTACGCTCATAAAAAAGCCTCCCAACGCCAAATTCATCCTCAGCATAGCAAAATTTTCGCATTTTAGAATATGAGTTTCGGCCTATAAGTCGCGCGGGGGCCGCGGGACGCCCGCCCTGCGCGCTGAAACAGGCGGCTGAAATCTCACCCCGCGCGGGGCCATCGCCGACCCCGCGGGCCGCAGGCCCGTCCAATCTAAACGCGCGGGTTTTGCCGCGCGAGCCTCGCAATCTCCCAGACGGGCGTTTCGACTTTTGTGTGCGCCCTCGGACGCGGCCGACCTTGGCAGGGGTCGGGTCTCAGGGTTATAATTCGGACAGCCCAGCCTCGGCGCGGCCGAGCGGCTTTGCCAGCCGGTCGGATAGGTAGTTTTGTGCAGGAGTAGTGCCATGACCTCCAAGCCCAGCGGCCATCAGATCCGCCAGACTTTCCTGGACTTCTTCGCCAGCAAAGGCCACACCATCGTGCCCTCTTCGTCGCTGGTGCCCGGCGACGACCCCACCCTGCTGTTCACCAACGCGGGCATGGTGCAGTTCAAGGATGTCTTCCTGGGTACGGACAAGCGCCCCTACACCCGCGCCACTACGGTGCAGAAGTGCATGCGGGTCTCGGGCAAGCACAACGACCTGGAGAATGTGGGCCCCAGCCCCCGGCATCATACTTTCTTCGAGATGCTGGGCAATTTCTCCTTTGGGGACTACTTCAAGCGCGAGGCCATCCACTGGGCCTACGAACTGCTGACCCAGGTGTACGGCCTGGATCCCAACCGCCTGTACTACACGGTGCACGAGAGCGACGACGAAGCCTACCGCATCTGGGTCGAGGAGGTCGGCGTGCCCGCGGAGCGGGTGGCCCGCATGGGCGACAAGACCAACTTCTGGCAGATGGCCGATGTAGGGCCCTGCGGCCCGACCAGCGAAATCCATTACGACTTCTTCCCCGAGCGGGGCCAACTCTACGGCGAGGAACTGGCCTATCACCTGGACGAGAACCCCGACGACCGCTTCTTGGAACTGTGGAACCTGGTCTTCATGCAATTCGACCAAAAGCCCGACGGCACCCGGGTTCCCCTGCCCAAGACGGGCATCGACACGGGCATGGGCCTGGAGCGCATCACCATGGTGCTCCAGGGCGTGGACAACTCCTACGACACCGACCTGTTCGCGCCCATCATGGCCCGCATCCAGGAACTGGCCGGGCACACCGACGCGCAGCGGGCCGAGCATCTGGTGCCCTACCGGGTCATTGCGGACCACACCCGGGCCGCGACTTTCCTCATCGCGGACGGCGTGGTGCCCGGCAACGAGGGCCGCAACTATGTGGTACGCATGATCATCCGCCGCGCGGCCCGCTTTGGCCGCAAAATCGGCTTCACCGAGCCCTTCATGGCCCGGGTGGCCGAGACGGTCATCGCGGAATACGGCCACGCGTACCCCGAACTGGAGCGCAACCGCGAGGTCATCTTCGACACCCTCACCCGCGAGGAGGAACGCTTCGCGCAGACCGTGGACTCGGGCCTGGCCCACCTGGAGCACCTCCTGGCGCAACTGAAGGCCCAGGGCCAAACCGTGGTGCCCGGCCACGAAGCCTTCCGCCTGTACGCCACCTACGGCCTGCCCGTGGAACTGACCCGGGATGTGGCCCGGGAGCACGGCCTGGAGGTGGACGAGGAAGGCTTCCGCGCGGCTATGGAGGAGCACCGCGTCAAATCCGGCAAAGGTCAGGCCATGGGCCCCTTAGGCGGGGAGGATGTGGAAGTCTATCGGGCCGTGCTGGAAGATTTGCAGGCGCAAGGTCTCTTGGGCCCCGAGGGCGTGGAGTACGACCCCTATTCGGGCCTGGAGGTGGAAGGCCCCGTGCTGGCCCTGCTGGTGGACGGTCATCCGGTGACCGCGGCCGAGCCCGGCCAGGAGGTGGAGGTCATCCTGCCCCGCACCTGCTTCTATGTCGAGGCCGGCGGTCAGGTCTCCGACACGGGGCTGATTTTCGCGGCCGAGGGGCCCGAGCCGTGGGAGATCGAGGTCACCGACACCCGCCGTCCGGCCGCAGGGGTCATCGTCCACATCGGACGGGTGCGCCGGGGCCGCCCCCGGGTGGGCGATCTGGCCATCGCCCGGGTGGACGCGCAGCGCCGCAAGGACATCATGCGAAACCACACCGCCACCCACCTGCTGCACTGGGCCCTGCATGTGGTCCTCGGCCCCCACGCCAAACAGGCCGGCTCGCTGGTCGCGCCCGATTACCTGCGCTTCGACTTCAACCATCCCGAGCCCCTGACCCGGGAGGAACTGCGGCGCATCGAGGCCGAGGTCAACCGGGCCATCCTGGAGGATTACCCCGTGCAGGTGGTGCACAAGCCCTTCCGGGAGGCCATCGCGGAGGGCGCGATCGCGCTGTTCACCGAGAAGTACGGCGAGACGGTGCGCACCATCCAGATCGGCGACCAGGAGCCCTTCTCCTACGAACTGTGCGGCGGCACGCACCTGAGCCGCACGGGCGAGATCGGCGTGTTCCTCATCACCCACGAGAGCAGCGTGGCCGCGAATGTGCGGCGCATCGAGGCCGTGACCGGCCGCAAGGCCTACGAACTCATCCGCCAGCGGTTCGACGCGCTGGACGAGGCCGCGGCCGCGCTGAAGACCACGCCCGAGGCCGTGCCGCAGCGGGTGCACGCGGTGCTGGCCGAGGCCGACGCGGCCCGCAAGGAGGCCCGCCGCCTGCGGGAGCAACTGGCCTTGCAGTCCTTCGAGCAGCGCCTGGCCCAACCCGAGCGCGTCCAGGGCGTGCCCGTGGTGACCGCGTACATCCGCGGCGCGGACGCGGACACCCTGCGCGGGCTGAGCGACCGCTTCCGCAGCCGTTACCCCGAGGGCGTGGTCGTGCTCGCGGGCGACGCGGGCGGACGGCCCGTGTTCATCGTGGGCGTGGGCAAGGCCCTGGTCGGCCGCGGCATCCGCGCCGGGGACCTGGCCAAGCATGTGGCCGCGGCCGTGGGCGGCGGCGGAGGCGGCAAACCCACCCTGGCCCAGGCCGGCGGCAAGGATGTCCAGCGCATCCCCGAGGCCCTGGCCCGCGTGCGCCCCTGGCTGGAGGAGCGGTTGGGGTAGAGGCCGCCAAAGTTTGCGGAAAAAGTAGCCCTGCCTACCCGGGGGGGCACGCAAAAGATGTAGAAATGCCCGCTTGGGGATGAACCCCTCCCATCCCCC
>JAADEN010000148.1 GCA_013153375.1 Chloroflexota bacterium
GCCGTGCCCCCGTCATCCGCCGCGGCGCGGCCCGGCCCGCGCGGAGCCCGTCCCCCAAACCCCGGTCAGGGCGCGCCAAAAAGCCTTCGCCCCGACCGAGGCCGGGGCGAAGACCAGGGTGCGCGCGGCGCGGAGCGCGCCTCGCGGGGTGCGGCTCGCTTCAGTCTTCCAGGGGCGAAGTGTCGCCTTCGGGCAGGCCCATGGTCCAGGCCCGCAGCAGGCGGCGCATGATCTTGCCCGAGCGGGTCTTGGGCAGTTTCTCCACGAAGTGGATCTTCTCGGGCCGGGCGATCTTGCCGATGTGCTCCGCGACCCACTCGATGAGTTCCTTCTCCAGTTGCGGCGAACCCTGCATGCCGGCGCGCAGCACCACATACGCGTGGATGGCGTTGCCCTTGATCTCGTGGGGCACGCCGATGACCGCGGCCTCCACCACATCGGGGTGGGCCACCAGCGCGCTCTCGATCTCCGCGGTGCCCAGGCGGTAGCCCGAGACCTTGATCACATCGTCCACCCGGCCGATGATCCAGAAGTAGCCGTCCTCGTCAATCTTGGCCGAGTCGCCCGTGAAGTAGCGCCCGGGGAAGCGGCTCCAGTAGGTCTGCACATAGCGTTCGGGGTCCTTGTAGAGGGTGCGCAGCATCGCGGGCCAGGGGTTCTTGAGCACCAGGTAGCCCTCGGTGTTGGGCGGCACGGGGTTGCCCTCGTCGTCCACCACCTCGGCCTGCTGGCCGAAGAAGGGCTTGAACGCGGAGCCGGGCTTGAGGGGCACCGTGGGCACAGGGGTGATCATGAAGTGCCCGGTCTCGGTCTGCCACCAGGTGTCCATGATGGGCGCTTTGCCGCCGCCGATCACCCGGTGATACCACTTCCAGGCTTCGGGGTTGATGGGCTCGCCCACCGAACCCAGCAGCCGCAGCGACGACAGATCGTGCTTCTTGACCCACTCCTCGCCGAAGCGCATCAGGCCCCGGATGGCCGTGGGCGCGGTGTAGAACACGGTCACGCCGTACTCTTCCACGATTTGCCACCAGCGGTCCGGCGCGGGGTAGTTGGGCGCGCCCTCGTACATGATGGAAGTCACGCCCAGCACCAGGGGCGAGTACACGATGAAGGAGTGGCCCGTGATCCAGCCGGGGTCGGCCGCGCACCACCAGATGTCGTCGTCTTGCAGGTCGAACACATACTTGAGCGCGGTGTAAGTGCCCACCATGTAGCCGCCGTGGACATGCAAGATGGCCTTGGGCTTGCCTGTGGTGCCCGAGGTGTAGAGGATGAACAGCGGGTCTTCCGCGTCCATCACCTCGGTGGGGGAAGGGCCTTCGGCCAGGGGCGAGGCCATGAGTTCGTGATACCAGTAGTCCCGGCCCGCGACCATGTTCACCGGCTTGACCTCGGGGCCCAGGCGCTGCACCACCACCACCTTCTCCACCGAGGG
Source organism: Chloroflexota bacterium (assembly GCA_013153375.1). Lineage (GTDB taxonomy): Bacteria > Chloroflexota > Anaerolineae > Anaerolineales > DRMV01 > JAADEN01. The sequence continues at coordinate 1,439 of JAADEN010000148.1, forward strand.
CGTGAGTTTGACCGCCTCGTCCACCGTGTCCTTGAGGGGCACGACTTTGCCCCGCATCCAGCCGCCGTCCTGGGTGACGACCACCTTGGATTCCGAGTCCAGGATGCGCTCGCGCAGGGCCTCGACGCTGAAGCCGCCGTACACCACCGAGTGCATGGCCCCGATCTTGGCCGCGGCCAGCATGGCGACCACGATCTCGGGCACCCGGCCCATGTAGATGGTCACCCGGTCGCCCTTGCCCACGCCCAGGCCCCGCAGCACATTGGCGAAGCGGTTGACCTCGTTGTACAACTGGCGATACGAAATCGTGCGGGTGTCGCCCGGCTCGCCGATCCAGTAGAAAGCCACCTTGTTGCGCCGCTGGGTCTGCATGTGGCGGTCCAGCGCGTTGTGCACGATGTTGGTCTTGGCGCCGATGAACCACTTGTAGAAGGGCGCGTTGCTGTCGTCCAGCACCTGCTCCCAGGGGTGGAACCACTCCAGTTCTTCGGCCTCCGCGGCCCAGAAGCCCTGGATGTCTTCCAGCGCGCGGCGGGCCATCGCGTCCCAATCCTTGACGCGCGCGCGGCGAATCACCTCCTCCGGCGGATAGAACACTTCACCGTGCAAGGCATCGGCCTTCGGCATGGCAATACCTCCTTCAGAAAAGGACACGCTTTTGCGGGCAATGGATAGCGGAAACGGATTCGCACGCGTCGTTCGGCGAGCGACCCCTCGTTATTTGCTATAATGGTAACCCATAAGGAGCGAAAACGATGCGCAAGGGTTCTCGGATTGTCTCGTGGGCGATCAGCGTGGTCTTTCTCGGCCTCATGTGGGCCTGCGGCGGCTTCTTCATCGGGCAGGCGACGCCGACCTTCTCGGGGACGGCCTCGCGGGCGGCCCTGGATGCGGTCTATGACCTGGGCATCCCGCCCACCGTGACCCCCACCGCGGTGCACAGCACCGCGGCCCATCCCGCGCCTCTGACCCTCACGCCGGCCGGCAGCCCCTCGAACGCGCCGCAGCCGACCTCACCGCCAGCGCCCACCGCCACGGTGGACGCCGCGCCGCCTCCCACCGCGCAGCCCACCCTCACTTCGCGGCCCAGTTTGCGCCCCGGGCCGCAACTCGTGGCCCCGGCCCTGGCGCAGCCCGTCCTCATTGATGGGGATCTGAGCGACTGGCCGGCCGCGTGGCCCGAGTACGAGATCAACCAGGTGACCTACGGGCACGCGTTCTACGAAGGGCCGCAAGACCTCAGCGGTCGCCTGTGGGTGGCGTGGGATCCCGATTACCTCTACCTGGCCTGGGATGTGACCGACGATGTCTTCGTCCAGACCCAGCACGGCGCGTGGCTCTATCGGGGCGACAGCGTGGAGATTCTGGTGGACACCAACCTGGCCTACGACTTCTACAACCGCTACCTGGACTTCGACGACTATCAGATCGGCTTCTCGCCGGGCCAGCCGCCCGGCCAGGGCACCGAGGCCTGGCTGTGGTATCCCCAGAGCCTGGCCGGGCCCGTGTTGGGCGCGCGGGTCGCGGCCCAGCCCACGGACCAGGGCTACACCGTGGAGGTCGCGCTGCCCTGGCACCGCCTCAATCTGGTGCCCATGCCGGGCCTGGATGTGGGTTTCGCGGCCTCCATCTCCGACAACGACCTGCCGGGCCGCGCGGTGCAACAGACCCTGGCCTCGACTTCGCCCTTCCGACATCTGACCGATCCGACCACCTGGGGCGAATTGCTGTTGGTTGCGCGGAGCGGGGACGGATGAGCGCGGACGGGCTCCGACACCTCACCCGGCGCGATTTCCTCAAGTTGCTCCTGCTCGGCGTCGGCGCGCTGGGGTGGCGTTGGTTCCCCTGGCCCGACGACGGCAATTATGCGCCCGCACCCGACCGCGGGATTTGGGGGCGGGTCACCACCGCGCGGGTGGGCATCTTCGCCGCGCCCTCGTTGCGCAGCCCGCGCCTGGGCCACCTGTACCGCGACATGGTGGTGGCCTTCGACGAGGTGCTCACCTCGCCCTACGGCCCCGAGCACAACCCCAAATGGTATCGCTTGCACCAGGGCTTCGTCTATAGTGCGTATATCCAACGCGTCGAGACCCGTTTCAACCCCCTGCGCACCGACATCCCGCCCCAGGGCCGGCCGGGCGAGATCACCGTGCCCTACACGCGCGCCTATCGGCCCCTCAAGGAGGGCGGCTGGCAGAAACTCTATCGCCTGTACTACGGCTCCATCCACTGGGTGGCGGGCTTGCGGATCGGGCCCGATGGCCGCCCCTGGTATTGCCTGCAAGACGACTGGATGCACATCCAGTATTGCGTGCCCGCGGCCCATGTGCGCTTCATCGAGCCCGAGGAGGTCACGCCCATCTCGCCCGAGGTGCCGCCGCGCGACAAACGCATCGTCGTGGACCTGGACGCGCAGCGGCTCACGGCCTACGAAGGCGACGAACCCGTCTTCGAGACCCAGGTCGCCACGGGCGTGGCCACCCTGCGGAGCACCAACGGCATCCCGACCAAGACGCCCACGGGCATTTTTCGCATCTACCACAAAACCCCCAACCGGCACATGGGCGACGGCCGCCTGACCGCGGACCTGAACGCGTACGAACTGCCCGGCGTGCCCTGGGTCAGTTTCTTCCACGAGTGGGGCGTGGCCATCCACGGCACCTATTGGCACGACAACTTCGGCACCCCCATGAGCCACGGCTGCGTGAACATGCGCACCCCCGAAGCCCTGTGGCTCTATCGCTGGAGCACCCCCCATGTGCCCTGGGACCAACCCTACAGTCATCGTCCGGGCACTTTGGTGCGCGTGTTCGAGCGGAGTCGGGGATGATGCCGCGCGCCTGGTGGGCCTTGCTGTTGCTGGGGTTGGGGATCGGGCTCCGCGCGGGGCCGGGCTGGTGGCCTGAGACCGCCGCGGCCACCGCGACCCCGCGACCCGCGCCCACGGCCACGGTCACG
>JAADEN010000134.1 GCA_013153375.1 Chloroflexota bacterium
CGACATGCACCAGGCTGTACGCGCCTTTCTCGAACCCGTGCTGCAGCGGCGCGTGCCGGGATACCGCTGGCACCCGGCCCGCTGGGCATGGATCCCGTAACGCCCGCGCCAGCCGCCCGGCCCGGTCAGGTTTTGCCATCCCCCTCGCGGCCCACCCGCAGCACGGCCAAAAAGGCTTCCTGGGGGATCTCCACCTTGCCCACCATCTTCAGCCGCTTCTTGCCCTTCTTTTGCTTTTCCAAAAGTTTGCGTTTGCGGGTCACATCGCCGCCGTAGCACTTGGCCAGTACATCTTTGCGCAAGGCCTTGACATTGGCCCGGCTGATGACCTTGCCGTTGGCCGCGGCCTGAATGGGCACGGTGAACAACTGCCGCGGGATGAGTTCCTTGAGTTTTGACACCAGCCGCTGGCCCCGCCGGTAGGCTTCCTCTCGATGCACGATGGTGGCCAGCGCGTCCACGGGCTCTTTGTTGACCAGCACTTCCAGTTTGACCAGGTCGCCGGGCCGGTAGCCGATGAACTGATAGTCCATGGACGCGTATCCGCGCGTGCGGGATTTGAGTTGGTCGAAGAAATCGACGATGAGTTCGGCCAGGGGCATCTCGAATTCCAGCACCACCCGGTCGGGGGTGGGATACTCCTGGCCCTTGAACACGCCGCGGCGCTGGGTGACCAGTTCCATGACCTGGCCGTAGAACTCGGTGGGCGTGTAAATCTGCACCGCGACCCACGGCTCCCGGATTTCTTCGATCTGCTCCTGGGGCGGCAACTCCGCGGGCGAGTCAATGCGCAGCACCTGGCCGTCCTTGAGCAGCACCTCGTACTCCACCGAGGGCGCGGTGACCACGATGTCCAGGTCGTACTCCCGCTCCAGCCGCTCCTGGACGATTTCCATGTGGAACATGCCCAGGAACCCGGCCCGAAAGCCGAATCCCAAAGCATGGGAATGCTCGGGCTGATAGACCAGCGCGGCGTCGTTGAGTTGCAGTTTGGCCAGCGCGTCCCGCAGGGCCTCGTAGTCGTCGCTCTCCACGGGGTAGATGCCGGCGAAGACCACGGGCTTGGGATGCCGATAGCCGGGCAGCGGCTCGGCCGCGGGACGCCGGGCGTGGGTGATGGTGTCGCCGACCCGGGCTTCCTGCACCGTCTTCAGGCCGGTGGCGATGTAGCCCACCTCGCCCGCGCTCAGGCGCTCCACCGGCGTCATGTCGGGCCGAAACACGCCGATTTCCACGGGCTTGAAGCGCGCACCGCCGGCCATGAGGGTCAACTCGTCGTCGGGCTGCACCGTGCCGTCCACGATGCGCACATAGGCCACCACGCCCTTGTACGGATCGTAGTGGCTGTCGAAGATGAGCGCGCGCAGCGGCGCCTGGGGATCGCCCTGAGGCGGCGGTATCCGCTGCACCACGGCCTCCAGCACCTGGTCCACATTGGTGCCCTCCTTGGCCGAGATGCGCAGCACCTCGTCGGGCTCCACGCCCAGCAAGTCGGCGATCTCCTGGGCCACCTCGTCGGGCCGGGCCGAGGGCAGATCAATCTTGTTCACCACGGGCACGATTTCCAGATCCGCGTCCAGGGCCAGGTACAGGTTGGCGATGGTCTGGGCCTCGATGCCCTGGGTGGCGTCCACCACCAGCACCGCGCCCTCGCACGCGGCCAGCGCGCGGCTGACCTCGTAGCCGAAATCCACATGGCCGGGCGTGTCGATGAGGTTGAGCACATAGCGTTGCCCGTCGGCCGCGGTGTACTCCATGCGCACCGCGGAGGCCTTGATGGTCACGCCCTTCTCCCGCTCCAACTCCATGCTGTCCAGCACCTGCTCGGTGCGCTCCCGCTCCGAGATGGTGCCGGTGAGTTCCAGCAGCCGGTCGGCCAGGGTGGACTTGCCGTGGTCGATATGGGCGATGATGCTGAAGTTGCGGATGTGTTCCTGGGCCATGGTCAAGTTCTGCCTCGTGCCGATTTGGGGGATGGGCTCCGCGCGGGCCGGGTCGGAATGGCGTTGGTATTGTAACATCACCGCGCCGGTCGGGGGCGCGCTTACTTGCAGTATAATGGAAGGGACTCACCCGTTGCGCCGTCAGGCCCGGGAGAGAAGTTTTTGTGCACCTTGTTGCCGAGAGGACGACGATTCATGGGTAGGCGTTACTACATCTGGACGGCCGGCTGTCAAATGAATACCGCGGATTCCCAGCGGGTGGGCGCCGCGCTGGAGCGGCTGGGATACGACTGGACCGAGCGGCCCGAGGACGCGGATGTCATCGTGCTCAACACCTGCGTGGTGCGGCAGAGCGCGGAAGACAAGGCTTATGGACGGCTCATGTCGCTGCGCCCCCTCAAGGAACGCCGTCCCGACCTGGTCATCAACCTGATGGGCTGCCTGGTGGGCGTGCGGGGCCACGAGCGGCTCAAGCAGCGCTTCCCCTTCGTGGATGTGTTCTCGCCGCCGTCGGATCCCGGCCCCCTCATCGCGCACCTCACCCAAGCCGAGGCCAAGGCCCTGGACGACGCGGAGACCCAGCGCCGCTTCGCCATCATGGACGGCGACTTGCTGCTGCCCCGCCATCTGCGGGGCAACCTGGTGACCGCGTTCGTGCCCGTGGTGTACGGCTGCTCCCACGCGTGCACCTTCTGCATCATCCCCTATCGGCGGGGCGTCGAGCGCAGCCGCCCGGTGGGCACCATCGTGGCCGAGGCCCGTTCCCTGGTCGCGCAAGGGGTGAAGGAAATCACCCTCTTGGGCCAAATCGTGGACCGCTACGGCAAGGACATCCCCGACGGGCCGAACCTGGCCCAACTGCTGCGCCTGCTGCACGACATCGAGGGCTTAGAGCGCATCCGCTTCTTGACCTCGCACCCCAACTGGATGACCGACGAACTGCTGGAGACCGTGGCCGAACTGCCCAAGGTCATGCCGCACATCGAAGTCCCCGTGCAGGCCGGCGACGACGAAGTGCTGCGGCGCATGAAGCGGGGCTACACCGCGGCCGACTACCGCCGCCTCGTCGCCCGCATTCGAGCGACGGTGCCCGAGGTCTCCATCGCCACCGATGTCATCGTCGGCTTCCCGGGCGAGACCGCGGCGCAATTCCAGCGCACCTACGACCTGCTGGCCGAGTTGCGGCTGGATGTGGTGCACCTGGCCCGCTACTCCGAACGGCCGGGCACCGTGGCCGCGCGGCGCTTGCCCGACGATGTGCCCGACGAGGAGAAATGGCGGCGCTTTCGGCTCATCGAGGAACTGCAAAAGGGCATCGCGGAGGAGATCAACCGCGGCTACCTGGGCCGCACCGTCGAGGTCTTGTTCGAGGAAAAAGTGCGCGGGCGCTGGAAAGGCCGCACGCCGCAGAACAAACTGGTCTTCGTCGAGAGCGAGCGGGATCTCAAAGGCCAGATCTGGCCGGTGACCATCACCTGGACCGGGCCGTGGTCCATGCTGGGACGGTTGCCGCACCCGCGCTTCGCCCCCAGCGCGGCCTCGTCCGCGGCCCGCGATGCTGTGTCTTGAGGCGCGCTGGCCGTGGTCCGGTCTCGTTTTCCGCGCTTTGGACGGCCCGCACCCCGTCGGCCCTCGGAGAGCCCCAAACCTTGGAAGTCTTCTCGATTCGTGATAACATATTATCCCAAGCATCGGCCAAGACGATTATGGTGAGGTTGTGTCTATGTCCAGAGTTTTTCCCGACAAATATGTCATCGGTTTGACCGGAAACATCGCCACCGGCAAGAGCGTGGTGCGCAAGATGCTGGAGCATCTGGGCGCGTATGGCATCGACGCCGACCGCCTGGCTCACCGGGCCATCGCGCGCGGCGCGCCGGGCTATCGCCCCGTGGTCGAGACCTTCGGGCGTTGGATCGTGGGCCCCGACGGCGAGATCGACCGGCGCAAACTGGGCCGCATCGTGTTCAGCGATCCCGAGGCGTTGGCCCACTTGGAAGCCATCGTCCACCCCTTGGTGGAGCAGGCCATCCGCTATCTGGTGCGCAACGCGCCCCACAAGGTGGTGGTCATCGAGGCCATCAAACTGCTGGAATCGGGGCTGCACAAGATGTGCGACGCCATTTGGGTGGTGGATGCGCCGCCCGAGGTGCAGTTGGAGCGCCTGGTCAAGCAGCGCGGGCTGAGCGCGGAGGAGGCCCGCCAGCGCATCATGGCCCAACCGCCCCAGGCCCTCAAGCGGGCGCGTGCGGATGTCATCATCGACAACAGCCGCACTTACGAATACACCTGGCGTCAGGTCGTCGACGCGTGGATGAAACTGCCGGGCGTCGCGCCGCTGCGCCCGCGCCGGCGCACCGTCTCGGTGCCCGCGGAGCAACCCCAAAAGGCCAAACGCCCGCGCCAGGCCCGGCCCGCACCGCGCGGCC
>JAADEN010000163.1 GCA_013153375.1 Chloroflexota bacterium
GGGGCAGGCGCGCCAGTTCGCGGCCCAGCGCAGTCCACAGCGCGGCCAAGGCCTCCAGGTCGGCCTGGTTGTGCACCACGGCCGGGGCCAGGGGCGTGACATCGCCCGTCAGCAGCGCGTGGTGGTACAGGTCGGGCAGGGCCGCGGCGGGCACATCGCTCGCGGGGCGGGCCCGGCCCAAAAGCCGTTCCACCGCGGTGCCCAGCCGATGGTCGGGCCACGCGCCCCGGAACGCGCGGCGCACCCAGGGCAGCAGGTCCACATGCGGGGTCTGGGCCCAGGGCCGGGTCGTCAGGCCCACGGCCTGGCCGCGCGCCTCGAGCAGGGGCAGGTCGAAGCGCGCGCCGTTGTAGGTGAACAGCACGGCCCCCCGGGGCCACTGTTCCGCCAGATGATGCCACAGCGCGGCCTCGTCCGCAGGGTGAGGGAGCAGCCACTGGTGCAGCACGGGCGCGCCCTGGGCCGGCCAGACCAGCAGGCCGACCAGGAACGCGTAGGTGCTGGCCGTGATGCGCCGGCCCGTGGATTCCACATCCACGAAGGCCCACGGCCCCGGATGGGTGTAGCCCAGGGCCTCGGCCCAGGCCGTGGGCAGGCGCGGGGGCGGCTCGGGCGCGGGCAGGGACACCACCCGCTGCCAGGCCGGGCCGAAGGGCGTGGGCCGGGCGACGAAGCCCAGACGGGAGCCGTCGAGCGCGTTCATGATGCCGTGCGCAGGACCTCTTCCAGAAAGGCTTGCCAGTGGCGGTTGAACGCGTCCCGCTGGTCCGCGATGACGCCGTGGCCCGCGGCGGGGATGATCACCTGCCGCGCGGTGGGGATGCCCTGCGCCAGTTCGGCCTGCACCTGGGGCGGTACGGTGGTGTCTTCCGCGGCGGTGACCACCAGGGTGGGGACGCGAATTTCGGCCAGGCGGGGCCGCACATCGAAGTCCCACAGCACGCGCAGCAGGGTGCGATAGACCTGGGGGTCGGCCTGCCGGATGGTGCGCTCCAGAAAGGCGCGGAATTCCGCGTGTTCGGGCTTGGGGAAGACCCGCCGGGCCACCAACGCGGCCTGGCGCTGGTGGCTGCTCAGCCGGGTGACCAGGCTGCGGGCCGCGAAGTAGAGCCACTGGCGCAGGGTGCGGGGACGCAGATGGGCGAAGGTGTTGACCAGGGTCAGGCTGCGCACCCGCTCGGGCGCGTCCAGCGCGAGTTGCAGGGCCACCGTGCCGCCGAAGGAGATGCCGGCCACATGCGCGGCCTCGACGCGGTAGCGATCCAGCACCGCGCGGGCGAAGGCCGCGTAGCGCTCCACCGTGACCGGGCCGCCGGGCCAGGGCGTGCGTCCAAAACCGGGCTGGTCGGGGGCCAGGCCGCGCAAGTCCAGGGCGCGCAGCACCGGGGCCTGCCCGACCCAGGTCTCGCCCACCGAGCCCAGGCCGTGCAAGAGCAGCACGGTCCCGCGGCGGCCGCGGGGATGAAAGACCTGCACATGGATGAAGTCCGCGTTCATGGGGGCCTCCTGGCGGGCCGAGGGAAATCCGTCTCGCAAACGGGACGCGGGCGCGAGCGGCCGCGACTCTGATTGTACCGCGGCCAATGGTACAATCGTAAGAGCGTTGCTCGCCCGCGGCGGGCCCCGGCCCGCGCGGAGCCCATCCCCCGGAGGAAGGCCCCATGCCCCAGCACCCCCCTGAGCCGTTCCGCATCAAGATGGTGGAGCCCATCCGTCTGCCCTCGCCCGCGGAGCGGGAGGCCGCGCTGCGGCGGGCCCACTACAACCTGTTCGGCCTGCGCTCCGACGAGGTGTTCATCGACCTGCTCACCGATTCGGGCACGGGCGCGATGAGCCAGGAGCAATGGGCCGCGCTCATGCGCGGGGACGAATCCTACGCCGGCGCGCGCTCCTTCGCCCGCTTCGAGGCCGCGGTGCAGGACATTTTCGGCTTCCCGTATGTGCTGCCCACGCACCAGGGCCGGGCCGCGGAGAAGATTTTGACCGCGATTTTGCTCCGGCCCGGTCAATATGTCCCCTCGAACACCCACTTCGACACCACCGAGGCCAACATCCGCTACCGGGGCGGGCGGCCCGTCAATCTGGTCATCGACGAAGCCTACGACCCCAGCAGCACGCACCCCTTCAAGGGCAATATGGACATTGCCAAACTGCGGGCCTTCATCGAGAAGGTGGGGCCCGAGAACATCCCCTTTGGGATGCTCACGGTGACCAACAACAGCGTGGGCGGCCAGCCGGTCTCGATGCAGAACATCCGTGAGACGGGGGCCGTGTACCGGGAGTACGGCATCCCCTTCATCATCGACGCGTGCCGTTTCGCGGAGAACGCGTACTTCATCAAGTTGCGCGAGCCGGGCTACGCGGACAAGACGCCTCTGGAGATCGCGCGGGAGATGTTCGTGTACGCGGACGGCGCGACCATGAGCGCGAAGAAGGACGCGCTGGTCAACATCGGCGGTTTTCTGGCCCTGCGGGACGAGGACCTCTACCGTCGGGCCGCGGCCCAGGGCGTGGTGTGGGAGGGTTTCCCGACTTACGGCGGGCTGGCCGGACGGGATTTGGAGGCCATCGCGGTGGGGCTGTACGAAGCCCTGGAGCCGACCTACCTGGCGTATCGCCTGGGCCAGGTGCAGTACCTGCACGAACGGCTCCAGGAAGTGGGCATGCCCGTGCTGGCCCTGCCCGGCGGGCACGCGGTGTATCTGGACGCCAAGGCCCTGCTGCCGCACATCCCGCAGGCCCAGTTCCCGGCGCAGGCCCTGGCCGTGGAGATGTACCGGGCCGGCGCGGTGCGAGGCGTGGAGATCGGCTCGGTGATGTTCGCCCACCCGGACCCCGACACGGGCGAGATGGTGTACCCCGCGCTGGAACTGGTGCGGCTGGCCATCCCGCGGCGCATGTACACCCAGAGCCACATGGACTTCGTGGCCGAGGCCGCGCGCGAGGTGGTGGCCCGGCGGGAGCGCATCCGGGGGTATCGCATCACTTACGCGCCCGAACTGCTGCGGCACTTCATGGCTTGGTTCGAGCCTTTGTGAGGCTCAAGGCCGGGCGTACACATACACCCGCCCGGTGGGGATGACCTGGCCCGTGAGGGGGTCGGTCTCGGGGCGCACGGTCACGGTGAGGACGCCCGCCTGGGCCGTGAGCCAGGCATCCCGATACGCGTCGTACACCGGCCCCGCGGGCACGGAGGGATGGGCCAGGGTCACCGTGGTCGCGGTGGCCCATTCGCCCACCAGCACGACCCCGCGGGTGTAGAAGCGCGCGTAGCCGCGGCCGGGCACGGCCCGATAGGTCGCATCCACCGGCACCCCCAAGTCGTAGAAGTACACGGGATCCCGCTCCAGGCGGTGGTCCCAGGGCACCTCGGTGTAGGCGGGGAAGGCGGCCAACGCGGCCAGCGCGTAGCCGTAGTAGATGGCCGCGCGGGGCCGCGTGGGACGATAGACCCGCGCCTCGGCCGGAACGGAGGCGTCCACCGGCTCCCAGGCCGGGGCCGCGTAGTTCAGGTACACCAGGCCGCGGAAATGGGGGCCCGCGTAACGGTCCACCTGCTGGCGCAGCAGGTCCAGGTAGGCCAGGGTGTCGGCCAGGCGGCCGTGGGCCGGGTCGTCGCTCAGGGGGTAGTACACGGTGCAAGGCACGGCGGTCGGCCCCTGCCCCGGCACCCGCACGGGCTGCGGGCAGGGCCCATCGGTGGTGGCGTAACTCTCGGTCATGTCCAGGTCCACCACGGGCAAGAGCACCTCCGCGGCCCGAAACCCCTGGTTGGACTGCACCACCAGCCCCGCGGCCCGCAAGGCGCGGTAGAACGCGGCCACGGCCCGTGCGTAAGGCAGGTCGGGATGCCGGGCCGCATAAGTCGCCCGCAGCGCCGCGTAGGCCGGCTCGTCCAGAAAGCGGTCGTTGCCCCAATCGAAGAAGAAGCCATCGTAGCCGTGCTGCTGGGCCCATTCCCGCAGCCAGGCCACGCGGTGGGCCCGCACCCGCGGGTCGCCCAGGTCGTAATAGAGGTCCTGGCACCAGGTGTAGCCTTCGGCCCGACAGTGCGGGTAGGGGCCCTGGGGGTTCAGGCTGGCCCACGCCCGCTGCGCGTACAGCCACGCGGCCCAGGGCGGGTCGGGGCTGCCATCGGTGTAGTGATACGCGGCCGGGAGCCAGTCGTAGGCCAGCAGCGTGGTCACGCCCGCAGCCCGCAGCGCGCGCACCGTGGCCGGAGGCAGCGGATCCTCCAGCCCGCCCGCGTGCACCACCGCGAAGCGGCTCAGCCAGGCCACCTCCGCGGCGTCGGGCGCGCTGCTGCCCGTGGCGTAGGCGCCGGCGCGCAAAGGCAGTTTG
>JAADEN010000017.1 GCA_013153375.1 Chloroflexota bacterium
CGCCGACCTCTCCCCCTCCATCTCCCTCACCCGAACGAAACGCGTCCGCGGGAGCGGTCAATCATCCTCGGCCTCTTCTTCGCGGCCGGTGGGATGACACTCCACGCAGTTGTCGAAGTTGAAGATGCCCTCTTCGCGATGCTCCGCAGCGATGTTGGTCGGCGTGTGCTCGTGGCAGCCGTAGCAGGTGTAGTCTTGCAGCGTGGTGGGATGGCACACCTGGCACTCGGACGCGGTGCGCCGGCCGTGGTTCAAGGGGAAGGTGTGCGGCTCGTCGTAGCGGGCCGGACGCCAGGCCGTGGTGTTGTGGCACGCGTCGCAGGGGCCGGTGAACAGCCCGGCGTGGTAATCGGGCTCGTTGTGGCACGCCGCGCACGCGGTGTCCAGCGCGGTGAACTCGCCGCCCAGATGGCACGATTCGCACTCCAGTTCCGCGTGCGCGCCCGTCAGCGGGAACGCGGTCACGCTGTGGTCGAAGGAGACCTGCTCCCATGCCAGCGCGGTGTGGCAGGTCTCGCAGCGGGTGCCGTAGCGGCCCGCGTGCACATCCTGATCCGCGTGGCAGGCGACGCACGCGGGATCCACCGCGCGCAGGTCCTGGAGGTTGCGCGCGCCCTGGTGGCAGTCCGCGCACGCGGCGCGGGCGTGGCCGCCCTCCAGCGGGAAGCCCGTCACCAGGCCGTGGTCGAAGTTCCGGCCATAGGTGTCGAGCCCGTCGTGGCAGGCCAGGCAGTCGGTGCCAAAAGTCTGGGTGTGCGCGGCGAAGGCCAGGGTGACCTGCTGGTGGCACTGGTCGCACACGGCCTGGTCGAAAGAGGAATACCCCTGGGTGTGGCAGTCCTGGCACGCGAAGGGCTCGCCCGAGGCCCGGGTGCGGTGGGCGTCCAGCGCGAAGCCCGTCTGCGCGTGCGGGAAAGTGCGCGCGTCCAACACGGTCAGCGGCGCGTCGGGGCCGCGGTGCTCGGTATGGCACCCGCGGCAGGTCAACTCCGACGCGCCCGACAACAGCGAACCGTGCAGGCTATCGGGCTGGGGCAATTCCTCGGCCACGGTGGTGTGGCAGCGCAGGCAACGGTCGGCCATGCGGTCGGAACTCCAAAAGGGCGCGTGGCAGGCGCGGCATTCTTTTTCCAACTCCGCGTGGGAGGTCACGCCGCCCAAGGCCGCGCCCGTCTGCGCGTTGAGGGGGCCGGGGCTGAACATGGTGTTGCCGACCCAGGCCCAGGCCACCGCGACGCCCACCAGGGCCAACGCCGCGGCCACCAAAGCCGACGGACTGAGGCATCCCAAGGGCCGTTTGTCCATCATGATGTCGCCTCCCCATCAGCGCAAGAGCGTGGCGTAGTACAGGGCCGCGGTGATGTGAATGCAGGCCAGGGTGAACATGGCCATACCCAGCGGGACATGGAACGCGTGCCACAGGCCCAGGGCCCGCCGGGCCACGGCCGCGGCCTGCCGCTGGCGCTGCAAGCGCCGCTTCTCGGCCAGCAGCGCCTCGATGCGCCTGGCCTGCTGCCGCGCGGCCCGGCCCAACCGGAGGTTTTCCTTCCACCAGGCCCAACGATAGCGCCACTCCCACCACCAGCGCGTCCACAACCAGGCCCGCGGGGTGGCGGGATCGGCCAGGCGGGCGTCCAGTTCGGCCAGACGCTGGGCCAGGCGGCGGGTGGCCTCGTCCTGCGCGTGGAGCCAGCGTTGCAGTTCGGCCTCCGCGCGCCGAATCTGGCGCTCCAGCGCGGCCTCTTCGATCTCGAACCCGTCGGCCGTGCGCGGGATGGCCGTGTAGATGTAGCGGCCCACGAAGCCGCTGAGCACCACGATGCCCACCATGAGCATCACGATGCCGGCCAGGCCCTGGAACTTCCAGGCCGTGTGCAGCAGCACCAGATAGGGCCCCACCAGGCCGGTGACGATGTGGAAACGCAGCCACCACGACATGCGGCCCCAGCGCGCGCTCAGGCTGCGTTTGCGCAGCGAGTAGAGGGTCTCGGTCATGAGCATGAGCACGAAGCCCACCACGCCCAGGCTGTGGCCGAAGAAATCGCTGGCCGCGGGGATGGAACCCGTGTAGGCCACCACCAGCAGATACCCGAAAGTGATGAGCAGGATGAGGATGAACGCGATCCAGAGTTCAGGATTGCGGCTTTTGCGTCCCATGCTGGCGACTCCATTGGATCCAAAATTCGGCCAACACTTCGGCCACGGGCTCGCGCCCCTGAATCAACCGCTCGCGGATGGGCGTGATGTCGGCCTGCGCGTCGATGAGGTGGTACAGGGGCCGGGAGAGGGTTTGGTCACCCATGAGCACCGCGCCCAAGAGGTGCTTCTTCCCCACCATAAGGCGCAAACGGTTGACGGAAAAGCCCTCTTGGGCCACGATCGCGTCGGGGATGGAACGCCAGACCTCGCTATCGCCCCGAATGATGCCCACCAGGTCGTCCTCGCCGTCTCGGGCGGGTTGGCCCACCTGGCCCACGATGGTGGTGGTCAGCCCGGCCAGGCGGGTGACATTCAAAGGCGTGCCGCGGCGGCAGGGCGTCTTCCAGCCGGCCATGTTGTAGCCCGCGGCCCGGCCCTGGGCGCGGGCCACGGACCACAAATCGTCCAACACCGAAGCGCCCACTCGGGGATCGTACACCTGGGCCACATCGCCGGCCGCGAAGATGTCCTCGTCGGAGGTGCGCAGGTATTCGTCGGCCAGCACGCCCCGCTCGGTGCGCAGCCCCGCGGCCCGAGGGAGGGCCAACCTGGGGCGCACGCCCACCGCGATGGCCACCATCTGCGCGGGGATGACCCGTCCGTCGGTGGTGCGCACGCCCGTCACCCGGCCCCGGCGGCCCATGATTTCCGCGGCCTGGGTGCGGTAGTGCAGCCGCACCCCGCGCTCGGACAAACGGCGCTCGACGATGCGCGATTCCTGCTCGTCCAGCACCCGCCGCCAATAGCGGTCGCCGCGCAGCAGATAGTGGACCTGGACTTTGTGGTGCAACAGACCTTCCACGATCTCCAGCGCGGTGATGCCGCCGCCGATCACCACCGCGGCCTTGGCCTTGCGGGCCAACTGGCGGATGCGCCGCGCGTCGGCCAGGGTGTCCAGTTTGACCACGCCTTGTAGATCCACGCCGGGCAGGTCGGGCCGCACCGCCACCGAGCCCGTCGCGAGGAGCAGCCGATCGTAGGGCACGGGCTCAGAATGCCGCTGCAACTTGAGACGATGGCCGCGCGGGTCGAGGGCCACCACCCGATCGTGCCACAGGTTGATCCCCAGACGGCGAAAATCCCGGGCGCGCCACGGGAAGAGTTGCTTTTCGGGCACCTCGTCGGTGAGGTAATAGGCCAGACCGGGCCGGGAATAGTAGCCCTCGGGCTCGTCGCCGATGAGCAGAATGCGCGCCTGGGGATCGGCCTCCCGAATGGCCTCCGCGGCCGCGATGCCGGCCACGCCGGTGCCGACGATGACATAACGGCGCATGACGCCCCTCCTGGCTCAGTCCGCGGGCAGCAAATCGCTGCGCTCGAAGCGCAGCACCCCGCGCGGGCAGCGGGCCACGCACTCGCCGCAGGTCAGACAATACGACTCCACCACCGGCTGGCCCTCCCACGCGTGACGGCGGACATCGATGCCGATGGGACAATGGTACGAACAAATGCCACACTGCACACAGCGGATGGGGTCGGGCACCACATACCCGGCCACCATGGCCTCGTGACGCTTGGCCTCCTGGCGAAACCAGCGGGCCAGACGGGCTTTCCAATCCATGCCTGCCTCCCCGGCAAAGGTGCGTCGGCCCGCCCCTCAGGATCGGACCGACCGACGCCGACGGCCGCTAATCGTCATCGTCCTCATCGTGGTCATGGTCGTCGTCATACGAACGGCCGGCGTCGTGGTCGTCGTCGCGGCTTTCGTAGTAGTGATCATCGTCGCCCTCGCGGCCACCCGCGTGGCAGGCCATGCAGTTGTTGGCGAAGTTGAAGATGCCCTCTTCGTGGTGTTCGGATTGCAGCGAAGCCCAACTGTGGCATTGGGTGCAGGTGTAGTCGGGCGGATTGCCCGTGGTGTGGCAGGCGGTGCAATCGCCGCCCGCGCCGCCGTGATTGAGGGGGAAGATCTCGTGGGCAAAGGTCGCGCCCGACCACGACACGGTGGTATGACACTGGGAGCACTGGCCCTGGAAGTGGCCGACGGGCTTATCTTGGCTGTGGCAGGCCAGGCAGTCGCTGGCTCCGGCCGCGGCATGGTCGAAAGACGCGGGCCGCCACCCGGTGGTGGTGTGACAACTGGAGCACTGCCCCGCGAAGTGGCCGGCGGGTTTATCCTGG
>JAADEN010000077.1 GCA_013153375.1 Chloroflexota bacterium
GATGGGAGGGGTTTGCACCAAACGGCCATTTCTACAAGTTTTGCCTGCACCCGCGCGTTGGGCCGCGGCCGGGCTACCGGCCCACGAACAATTGCAAGGGGATGGGCGTGAAGGTGAGCACCCACACCAGCAGGCCGAACCAGGCCCACCGCCGCCGGGCCGGATCCAGGGGCGTGATCATGTCCAGCGGCTCCGCGTAGGTGCGTCCCAGCCACAAAATGAGCACGGTCCACAGCCACCAGCCGCTCCAGAACACGCCCAGCACCGCGGTCAGGGCCACCAGCAGGGGATAGAAGCGGCGGGCCTTGGGCCCCAGGAGCGCGAAGAGCACATGGCCGCCGTCCAACTGGCCCACGGGCAGCAGGTTGAGCGCGGTCACCAGCAAACCGGTCCAGGCGGCGAAGGCCACGGGGTGCAAGATCACATCCACGCCGCCCCAGGGCACGGGACGGCCGGTGAAGAAGAAACGCAGCGCGGTGAGCCAATCCATGTCGCCGGGCGGCGCGGGCAGCACCCGCCCGAAGACCAGATACTTGGCGGCCAGGTAGAACAGGGAATTGCCCTCCAGCATCAGGGCCTGCCCCGAGCGCGGCGCGGGCAGGGGCCCCAGTTCCGACGCGTACAGCCCCAGGAACAGCAAGGGCACGGCCAGCGCCAGCCCCGCGATGGGCCCGGCCAGCCCCACATCCAGCAGCACCCGGCGATTGCGGGGCGGCTCCTTGAGACGGATGAACGCGCCCAGGGTGCCGAAGGGACTGAACGGCGCGGGCAAGGGCAGGAAGTACGGCAACGAAACGGCCATGCCGTGCCGCCGGGCCATGAAATAATGGCCGAACTCGTGGGCCAGCAGAATGCCCAACAGCGCGGCGGTGAACAGCGCGGCATCGCGCAGCGCGGCCCCCAAATCGCCCGCCGCATGGCCCCAAAAGCCGGTCCAGAACACGCTGATCGCGGTGACCACGAAGAGCACCCCATTGATCCACGCCCGGGAGGGCTGAGGCCGAATGCGCCCCTGCACCAGCAGCACCACATGCCGTCCGTGGGGGCCGGGGCGGAACAGGGGCGTCAGATCCCAGGGGGCCAGCGCGGCCCAGAGCCGGTCGAACGCGGCCGCGGTGTCGCCCAGGATGCGGCCCACGAAGCGCGCCCGCACCGTGTCGTCAGGCCCGCCCCAGGCCACGCTCTCGATGCGCATGACGCGCGCCACCAGGGCCAGGAGTTGGGCTTCGACCTCGTCCTGGGACGGCGGCGGGGCAGCAGGGGCGGCAGGAGGCGGGAGGGTCATGGGAAGTCCAGAGCGCGGGGAAGAAAATGAAAATGCAGGCCAAGGGCCGCGCGGCCCAGGGCCCACGGGAGCGGATGGGAGTCGAACCCACCGCGGACCGCGCGGCGGCCCGCCACCGGTTTTGAAGACCGGGGGGCCCACCGGGGCCCAACCGCTCCCGAACGACGCCGCGCATTATACCAGAGGAGCGCGCAGGGGGAGCGAGACGGACCGCACATCACGCCCCGCGCACCGCCCCCGGCTGCCGGCCGTGCTTGCGGTATAATCGCGCTGCCTGCGCGGGACCGCCCGGCCCGCGCGGAGCCCGTCCCCCGGAGCAACGGCATGGCCAAACCCCGCATCCCCACGGTCAAAGGCACCCGTGATTTCTACCCTGAAAACATGGCCCTGCGGCGCTGGCTCTACGAACACATGCGCGCGGTGGCCGAGGCCTTTGGCTATCAGGAGTACGACGGGCCTTTTCTCGAGCCGCTGGAACTGTACGCGGCCAAGTCGGGCGAGGAGTTGGTCAAGGAGCAGGCCTTCGTCTTCCCCGACCGCAGCGGCGACCTGATCACCCTGCGGCCCGAACTCACGCCCTCCCTGGCCCGCATGGTCGCGCAGCGCCAAAAGCAACTGCCGCTGCCCCTGCGCTGGTGGTCCTTCGGGCCCTTCTGGCGCTACGAACGCCCCCAGCGGGGCCGGGGCCGGGAGTTCTTCCAGTGGAATGTGGACATGGTGGGCGTGGCCACGCCCGAGGGCGACGCGGAACTGGCCGCCATCGGCGCGGCTTTCTTCCGCCGGGTGGGGCTGCGGCCCGAGCAGGTGCGCATCTTGGTCAACAACCGCCGCCTGATGGACGCGCAACTGGAAGCCCTGGGCATCCCGCCCGAGCAGCGCAAGGCCGTATTTCGGCTCATCGACCGCAAAGACAAGATGCGCGCCGACGCGTGGGAGGCCTACGCCGCGGAGATAGGCCTGAGCCCGGCGCAAATCCAGGGCCTGTACGCGCTGTTCGAGCGTCACGACCTGTGGGAGACCTCGGACGAACTGCGCCGCTTCTTCGCCGCGGCCGACGCGCTGGGCGTGCGCGATTACATCCGCTACGAGCCAACCATCATTCGCGGGCTGGACTACTACACGGGGACGGTGTTCGAGGCTCGAGACCACGAGGGCCGCTTCCGGGCCATTTTGGGCGGCGGGCGCTACGACAATCTGGTGGCCGCGGTGGGCGGCGAGCCCGTGCCCGGCGTGGGTTTCGCGATGGGCGACATGGTCATCACTTTGGTGCTGGAGGCCTACGGCCTGAAGCCTGACCTGCCCCAGACCCCCGCGCAGGTGCTGGTGACCGTGTTCGACGCGGACCGCCTGCTGGACAGCCTGCGCCTGGCCCAGCGCCTGCGCGCCGCGGGCCTGCGGGTGAGCACCTATCCCCAGCCGGCCAAACTGGGCAAGCAATTCAAGTACGCCAACCGCATGGGCATCCCCGTGGTCGCGGTGCTGGGCCCCGACGAACTCGCCCAGGGCCAGGTGACCCTCAAGCACATGGGCACGGGCCAGCAGGTGCAGGTGCCCCTGGACGCGGCCGCGGCCCAGGTGCGGGCCTGGCTGGCCCCCGAAACCCCGGGAGGCGCGGCATGAGCCCCGCCGCGACGCTGCGCGCCTGGTTGCGGGACCGGGCCCATCACGCGCTGGCCGCGGTGCCCGCGGGCCTGCAGGCCGAGGTGCACCTGCACTACCACGAGCGCGGGTTGACCCGCTTCACCCGCAACGGCATCCACCAGCATGTGCACGACAGCGACGGCCAGGCCCAGGTGGTGCTCTACGACGCCGAGGGGCGCATGGGCGCGGTGACCACCAACCGCCTGGACGACGCGGGGCTGGAGGCCGCGGTGGCCCGCGCGGCCGAACTGGTGCGCCTGGCCGCGCCTGACCCCGACTTCCCCGGGCTGACCGAGCCGCAGACTTACCCCGAGGCCCCCGGCTGGGACGAGGCCACCGCCAACCTGACGCCCCAGGCCCGGGCCCAGGCCGTGCAGCGCATCGTGGCCCATGCCCAGGCCCAGGACTTGCAGGCCGCGGGCGCGCTCAGCAGCCAGGCCCGAGGCCGCTTCCTGGCCAACAGCCGGGGCCTGGAGGCCTACACCCAGGGCACCGCGGCCGAGGCCATCGTGGTCATGCAGGCCGACGAGGACGCGTGGGGCCGGGCCCAGGACGCGTCCGTGGCCTGGGCGGGGTTGGACCTGGACGCGCTGGCGGCCGAGGCCGCGGATCTGGCCGCGCGCGGCCGCGACCCCCGGCCCATCGAGCCCGGCGAGTATCCCGTGGTGCTGGCGCCCTACGCGGTCGCGGACCTGCTCAACATGCTCAACTTCCACGGCCTGAGCGCCCGCGCGGTGCAAGAGGGCCGCTCGTGGCTCAACGGACGCCTGGGCCAGCGGGTCATGGACCCGCGGGTCCACATCTGGGACGATCCCCTGAGCCCCGCCACCCTGCCCCTGCCCTTCGACGGCGAGGGCGTGCCCAAGGCCCGGCTGGACATCGTGCGCGCGGGCGTGCCCCTCACGCCCGTGTACGACCGCCGCAGCGCGGCCCAGGAGGGCCGGGCCAGCACGGGCCACGGCCTGCCGCCCGGGATGCGCGACTTCGGCGCGCTGGCCGGGCACCTGTTCCTGGGGTCGGGGGACGCCTCCGGTGAGGCCCTGCTGCGGGCCATCGGCCGGGGCCTGTTCGTCAACCGCTTCTGGTACACTCGCCTGGTGCACCCGCGCGACTGCGTCATCACGGGCATGACCCGCGACGGCGTGTTCTGGGTCGAGGACGGCGAATTGGCCTACCCCGTCAAGAATTTGCGCTTCACCCAATCGTATGTGACCGCGCTCGCGGAGGTGCTGGCCATCGGCGCGGCCACGCGGCTGGTGACCGCGGGCTTCGGCTGGGGCGGGACGCGCGCGCCCGCGCTGGCCCTGCCCGCGTTCCGCTTCACCGGCCGCACCGCGTGACCGCGCGCCGCACCACG
>JAADEN010000067.1 GCA_013153375.1 Chloroflexota bacterium
CGCACCGACGCCGCGCGCTGCAGGCCCGGGGCGTGGAGGTGTGGATCCTGCCCTCCGGCCCCGACGGGCGGGTGAGCCTGCCCGCGCTGCTGGACGCGCTGGGCCAGCGGGGCATCACCACCCTGCTGGTCGAGGGCGGGCCCACGGTGCTGGGCGCGTTCTTCGACGCCGGCCTGGTGCACAAGGTGCACGCCTTCGTCGCGCCCGTGCTCTTCGGCGGCGCGGCCGCGCCCACGGCCATCGGGGGGCAGGGCGTGGCCCGCGCGGACCGCGCGCCCCGGCTGCAACGGATCCAGGTCGAGCGGCTGGGTGACGACCTGCTGGTGACCGGCTACCTGCCCCAGACCCAGACGGAGGGCGATTCCGCGGCCTGAGGCCAGGGGCGACGGGTGTCATCTCGCGACATTTGCGCCCGCCTCGGGGGCAAATTCCCAAAACCTCCCCCGAAGTCGGCAATTTTTGCTATAATGGAGGCAATCCTATTCCCTGCGAGGAGGAGTCCTATGACTCATGTCATCACCCGCCTGTGTCTCCGCGATGCGGCTTGCGTGGATGTCTGCCCGGTAGAGTGCATCGTCCCCGGCAAGCCGGTCGAAGAGTGGCCGTTGTACTACATCGACCCTGACACCTGCATTGACTGCGGTGCGTGCATCCCCGAGTGCCCCTTCGAGGCCATCTTCCCCGAGGATGAGGTGCCCGCGCCTTATGTCGCCAAGGGCGGCGAGCGCATCAGCCTGCCCGTCAGCGAGTGCGAAGGCGGTGAGCCCTACACCTACACCAACCACAACGGTGAAGAAGAGCACATCCCCTGCACCGTGGTGCTGGAGGCCGGGCAAGAGGTGGATCTCACCCCCGACATCGAGGCCAACGCGCGCTACTTCACCGAAGGGCCGGGGTACGCGGCGTTGGAGGAGTGATCCTCTCCAGAAGGTGAACGGGGCTTGGGGCGGCCGAGTCGGTTCGCCCGAGCCGCGCGTGCACAGACCCGGACGACCTCCGGGCAGGGTTAACGCGCAACCTGAAGAGGGCCGTACGAGCGGCCCTCTTTGTTTTGGCTTCCCCCGGCCCGCGCGGAGGGCGTCCCCTGCGACTCAAGAAGTGAACAGGGCCAGGGTGATGCCCGCGGCCACGGCCAGGGTGAGCAGTACCCGCCGCCATGACGGCACGAGCAGCCAGCCCGCGGCCAAATCCAGCAGGCCGGCCAGGGTCATGTGGACGATGATGCTGAATAAGCCGGGCGCGGCCAGGCCCAGGAACAGGGCCGCGGCCGCATAAGGCAGCCAGCCCGCCACCCGCGGCAGGTAGGGATACAGCCAGGGCGCCAGCGCGGCCAGGAGCGCGAGCAGGCCCCACGAGCCAAACCACAGGCAAGCGTCCCAGGTCAAGAAGCCCCGCCGAGAATTGGCAATGAGGGCCAGCAATTGCCCGATGATAGCCAGGGCGAGCAACGCGCTCAGGGCCGCGGCCAGGCGACGCCGAAAAGAAGGTTCCGCCACCATCACGATCTCTCCCCAGGGGCAAGCGGATGCTCCCTGTACCCCTATTATAGCCAGGCGGGCGAGCCGCGCATGTTATACTTGGCCGCGCGGCCCGACCGCGGAGTTCTGCCCTGAGGTGTGCCATGTTGGACGATCTGTACCGCGAGCAGATTCTGGATCGCTACAAGCATCCCCGTTTTCGCGGCCCGCTGGACGACCCGGACGCCCGCTACGAGGACGAAAACCCCTTGTGCGGCGATCGGGTGGTGGTCTATCTCAAGTTCGACGCGGACGGCAAGGCCCAGGCCCGCTTCGAGGGCGAAGGGTGCGCGATCTCGATGGCCGCGGCCGATTTGCTGATGGAATACGCCACAGGCCAGACGGCCGACGCGCTGCGCAGTCTGACCAAAGACGATGTGTTGGATCTCATCGGCCTGCGGCTCAGCCCCGCGCGCCTCAAATGCGCGCTGCTGCCCTACAAGGCCCTCAAAGCCGCGCTGTACGGTCTGGAGGCCGACCCGGGCGCGGACGCCTCGGCAACCGAAGGAGCCGCAGCATGAGCGGGTCAGGGACGCCCCAACCCGAGACGCCATGGGAATTCGTTCCCGTCGCGGCGGTGGACGAACTCGCGCCGGGCGAGCGTTTGTTCGTCGCCGCGGACCCGTGGGACATCGTCGTCTTCCGCATCGGGGACCAGTTCTTCGCCATCGAGGACCGCTGCACCCACGACGATGGGCCCATCGGCGAAGGCGAACTGGAAGGCTATGTGATCGTGTGCCCGCGGCACGGGGCGCGCTTCGATGTGCGCACGGGCGCGGTGCTGGCGCCGCCCGCGCCCACGCCCGTGGCCGTGTTCCCCGTGCAGGTGCGAGACGGGCAGGTGTGGCTCGGCCTGCCGCGGGAGCCCGCGGCGGACACGGACGAAACCGCCCCCTAAACGACGATTTGGCCGCGTCATTCCCCCCCAAAACGGCCCTTTTGGGGTATAATGCCCCCATCCTTGGCCCCTCATCCACCGGGCAGGAGTACCCAGTGCGCATCTTCATCACCGGCGGCGACGGCTTCATCGGACGGCATCTGCTGCCCCATCTGCGGGCCCAGGGCCATCGCATCACCGCGCTGGCCGGTGAACCCTCTTCCCCCGACACCCTGCGCGCCTTGGGCGCGCACGAGATCGTGCCCGGACGCCTGGAACTGCCCGATCCCTGGCTGCCCACCCTGGCCGGACACGACGCGGTCATCCACCTGGCCGCGCCCGTGCTGGTGTGGGGCCCCTGGGAAATGTTCTACACCCAGATGGTGCTCGCCACGCGCCAACTCTACGCCGCCGCGGCCCGCTATCAGGTGCCGCGCTTCATCTACACCAGTTCCGAAACCGTGCACTGGGGCCGCGAAGTGCGCTCGTTGGTGGGCATTGACGAGGACGCGCCCTTTGCCCAACGGCCTTACTCGCACTACAGCCGGGCCAAACAAATGGTGGAACGCGACTTGCGGGCCGCGTCCGGCCCCACCCAGGCCGTGATCTTGCGCCTGCCCTTCGTGTGGGGGCCGGGGTCCAAGTTCCTGCGCGTGCTCGAAACCCAGGTGCGCACGGGCCGCTTCGCCTGGGTGGGCGACCCCGACATGCCCATCGAGGCCCTGCATGTGGGCAACGCGGTGACGGCCCTGACCCTGGCGTTGACCCGCGGCCAGGCGGGCGAAGCCTACTTCGTGACCGACGAGCATCCGCACACGCTGCACAGTTTTCTGGCCGCGACCATTCGGGCCTTGGGCCATGCCGTCCCGACCCGGCGCATGCCCGTGGGCCTGGTCTCGCCCCTGGTCACCCTCGGCGAGGCCCTGTGGCGGATCCTGCCTTTGGGCGGCACGCCCTTCCCCATGACGCGCTTCGAACTGGCCTTCTTCACCCTGCCGCGGCGCTATCGCACCGAGCGGGCCCACGCGGCGTTGGGCTATCGTCCGAGCGTGGCGTGGGAACAAGGCCTCGCGGAACTGGCCTGAGGCGCTACGGGCTGACCACGGCCCGCAGCAAGAAGCCCAACCCCGCGCCCACCAGCAACGCGGCGAAAGGCGAGAGGGGGACGCCCAGGTTCAGGCCCAGGTTGTCGGCCAGCAAAGCCAGCCCCAACCCCAAGATGGCCAAACCGAACACCAGCCCCTGCCCGCGACGCCGACCGCGGCCCAGCAGGCCCTGGTAGGCGTGATGCGCGCCCCAGGCCACCAGAATCAGCGGCCACAGGCGCAGGAGCCAGGCCACGAGGTCGCCGGCCCGAGCGAAGCCCGGCACGCCCAGCATGCTCAACCCCCAGGCCAGCAAGAACAAACCCAACAGCACGGACCCTACTTTGCGCATCGAGCACCTCCGAAAGAGAGCGAGGAGCAAGGAGCGGCGTTATCGGCGCATGCGTTGCTTCGTCAGCAAAGCCAGGCCGGTGGCCGCGGCCACGGCCCAACCCAGGGCCAGGTCCCACGGCCGCAAGAGCCATTCTACCCGATGCGGGCCGGGCGGAAGCGTCACCGCGCGCCAGGGGCCGCGCGCTTCGGCCGCGACCGGACGGCCGTCCACCCGCACCTGCCAGGTGGGATACGCGGCCTCGCTGAGCACCAAGCGCCCCGGCCCCTGGGCCTGGACGATCACCCGATTGGGCGTCCAGCGGGTCACGCGGGCCGGCCGCGCCGCGGTGCAGTCCGGCCGGGCGGGGTCCTCGACCCAGGCCGCGGGGCAGGCGTAGGCGTTCTCGTACACCCACTGCCCCGC
>JAADEN010000226.1 GCA_013153375.1 Chloroflexota bacterium
CAGTTTTCGCCCGCCACGAAGCCCGGCCCCAGACCGACCACCAGCGCGGCCGCGTCGGGGCCCAGGTCGGGCGGGCGCTTGGTCATGCGCGCGTCCACCAACACCGCGGGGGACAGGGCTCCGCGCAGGCCCGCGTCCGGGTCCACGGCCACGGGCACCTGGCCGCGGCGCCACGCGTCCCGCACCGCGTCCGGGTCGGGATCCACGCGCACGCCGGGCACGCCGTCCACCAGGGTACGGCCCTGGTACACGGCCTCGGCAAAGGAGACTTTGCGCCGCACCACCAGGGGTTGGGGCAATTCGGTGACCACCACGGGCAGCCCGGCGCGCCACAGGCGCAGAATCACGCCGCTGGCCAGATCGCCGCCGCCGCGCACCAGCACCGCGGCGGTGCGGCCGCGCAGGTCGGGCTCCCAGGTGGGCGGCGTGAAGGGGGCCCACAACGCGGTGGGATCGAACATGGCAGACCTCCCGACACCGGCGTTTCAGCCGCGCCACCACGGCGGGAAGTGCGTCGGCGCGGGGCGCGGCGCTTCGCCGGGCTGTGGACGACAATCCAGGGGTTGACCCGCGTGGCGATCCAGCGCGGCCACGGTCTCGTGATACAGGGCCTCGGAACGCTCGTAGGAAGGCCCAATGGCCACCACGCCCAGTTTGCCGTACTCGGACAGCGCGCCCACGATGTGGAACACCACGCCCTCGTGGGCCGCGGCGTTGTAGTGCAGGCCCTCGCATACCACGATGTCCATCAAATCCTCGGGCGTCAGCCCGCGGTAGAGGTCCTTCTTGAGGTTGTCCGAGGCGTAGTAATACAGCGGGATGCCCGTGGCCGCGTAGTACAGGCCCGTCTTCAGGTCAAAGTGACCGTCGGTGAGGAACTTGAGGGTCATGAAGGGATGGGTCGTACCGCCCTTGCGCAGGTTGATTTCCAGCGCGTAGTGCTCCCACGAACCGTCGGGCTGGGGCACCGAGACGAAGTCCACCGCGAAGCGCCCCACCGCGCCTTTGGCGCTCAGCACCTCGCCGATGCGTCGCCCGATCTCCTGCAGATCCAGCCGATATTCGGGCCGGGCGGGGAAGCGGGCGCCCAGATAGACCTGCCCCGTGGGACCGCCCAAAATCTGGTCGTGGGTCGAGACGATGGTGCCCTCCCGCAGGGGGTTGATCAGGCCCTGCACCGAGGGGGAGCGTTTGCCCTGGCCCTCGATGAACTCCTCCACGATGCCGCCCATCTGGCGGAATTTCTTCATATAGGCTTCGTAGGTCATGCCCTCGGCCTCGAAACGCAGCCGCTTGGGAAGTTCGCGGCGCAGCCAGGCCTGCAAGGCCTTTTCCCCTCGAGGCGCGCCTTCGTAGGAGAACAAGGCGTTGCCCTCCCCCGAGAAGCCTTCGTTGAGTTTGACCACCGCGCGGCGCAAGAGGGGGATTTGCATCTTGAGCGCGGCCATGGCCTCGACGAGTTCGTCCTCGTCGTGCAGGTCTTCGTATCCTCGGGGGAAGGTGATGCCGGCCTCGGCGAACACGCGGCGATTGCCCGTCTTGGAGCCCAGGTAGATGAGGTCCGGGTCCACCGCGTAGAGGGGAATGCCCAGGCGCACGGCCAACTCCCGCTCCAGGGGCGTGGAGTTGAAGCACTCCAGATAGGCCGCCTGGGGATGGCGAATGGCCTCCCGGATGCGGCGGATGAGCCAGGGGCGTTCGAGGATTTTCTCGGTCAGGGCGCGAGGGCTGGCATCATGCGCGTCGAGCAGGGTGAGCCGCGAGCGGGCGTGCGAGACGGGCACGCCGGGCAAAAGGTTGATGAAGTAGTCAATGATGACCGGGTCCACGGCCTGGCTGGTCACGAAGATGACCTGGGTGCGGGGCAGTTGCAGCAGGATGAGGTAGTACAGCAGCCGCTCCTCGTAGTAGTGCACGCCGGTGACCTTGGAGAGCACTTCTTGATCCAGGGTCAGGCTGGGCACCACCACCACGGTGCGCGGCGCGTGCCACAAAGCCAGTTCTTCCCGATACAGATAGACCAGCCGGGCCTTGAGATAGTTGAAGCGCCGGCGGATCTCTTCTTCGGACAGCGGCCCCAAATCGGGGGTGGACCAGGGATATGCAGGCGTCGGCATGATGCGCCCTCCACACAGGCACGGGGGAGACCCCGCCCGGAGATGGGCGGATTATACCCGAAGATGGACGGCGTTGGAAAGCAAATTTTGGGCCTAAAAGCGCGCCGAAGCGCGTCGTTTCGCAGTTTGCAAAGGGCTCGGAGGGCCTTTCTGGGGCGGAAGACAAACCAACGCCGCCGACCCCGGGACGGAGCCGGCGGCGTGGTCAGGCGATGCGCTCACGGCCCAGAGGCCGCGTCGCAGGGCGAGGGTCTCAGTGATACTCGGCGTAGAGTTCCTCGGCCACGGCCTGCAATTCTTCCAGCAACGCGGGGATGTCCTCGGCGTTGAAGTCCGGCTGGAAGATGCGGGACGCATACTCGCCCACCGCGCTGCGCACCGCGCTCCAGGACGCGTCACGCGGCTCGAACTTCTTCATGGTCTGGTCGCTCTGGAACCACTCCACGGCCGCGGCCCACTGCGGGTTGTTGGCCTTGTAGTCCTCGAGCAGGGGCTCGGTGGACTTGCGGGTCGGGAAGTAGCCGCTGGCCTCGATCCACTTGGCCTGGTTCTCAGGCTCGACGAACCACTTGATGAACAGCCAGGCCGCGAGTTGCTCTTCGGGGGTCGAGCGCACCATCGCGAAGGACGGGCCGTACACATTGATGACCGGCTTGCCCGTGGTGGACGGGAAGGGGATGAGGGTCCACTCGTCGTCCAGGCCCGAATCCTCGAAGGCCTTGAGTTGGTAGGGGATGCCGGCCTGGCTGCTGGTGGTGAACAGAGCCTGCCGGGTGGCGAATTCGGGGTTGGGGTAGCGGCTCTCGCTGATCCACGCGCAGCCGTCCTCGTACAGTTTGCGGAGGTAGCGCAGGGCTTCTTCGGCCTCGGGGGTGTTGAACTTGTACATGCCGTTCTCGTCCACCACATCGCCGCCGAAGGCCCAGATCCAGCCCAGGATGGCCGACGCGCCCGAGTTGACCACCCAGCCGCCCGTGCCGTCGTTGTCGGGGTCGTCGTCGTTCAGGTTGGCCTGATAGGCCGCGCAGGCCTGCTCGTAGAACTCCTCGGGCGTGGTGGGCGGGTTGTCGAAGCCCAGTTCCTTGGCCCAGGTCACATTGTAGAACATGTACTGCCCGGAGCGCTGCACGGGCATGCCCAGGCGCTTGCCGTCCACCACATCCTGTTCCCAGAAGACGGGGTAGAAGTCGGCCTGTTCGTCTTCGCTGAGGCCAAAGGTCGGATCGTTGACATACTCGTTCATGTCTGCGATGATGTCACCGGCCATGTCCCAAGCCATCATCTGGTTCTGATAGCCCACCACGATGTCGGGCAATTCACCGCTGTTGATGGCCGCGTTCATCTTGTCGAACATCTCGCCATAACCGCCCTGGTTGATGGCCTCCACGGTGATGCCCCACTCGTTGGTGGCGTTGAACTCGTCCACCAGGCGCTGCAACTCTTCGCCAACGCCCCGGCTCCACACATGCCAGAACTCCACCTTCACGCCCTGCAGGTCCTCGGCGGCCACGCCGCCCGGGCCGACCAGCGCCTCTTCGGTGGGCGCCTCGGTGGGTTCAGGCGCTTCGGTGGCTTCCTCCTGGGGCGCTTCGGTGGTCTCGGCCTCGGTGGCCGGCGCTTCGGTGGCCTCCTCGGCCTTGCCGCCGCACGCGGCCAGGCTCAAGGCCAGCGCAGCCAGCACCAGCAAGGCGAGCATCCAGCGCCAACTGCCTTTACTCATGGTTCTCCTCCTTGGAGTGTGAGATCTCGGCGATTCGACGCGACTAAAGTCATCTCCATTTTACCAAAAAGCGGGTCGCGCGTTCGTCACCGTTGCGCCGCGGCGGGCTGATCCGGGGCCGAAGTCCAAACCCGCGCCTCGCCCTCCCGGCGGGTGAGGCCCTGCGCGTCCAGGTGCTCCAACAGGGCCAGCGCGTAGCGCCGCGAGACGCCCAGCACGGCCCGGGCCTGGGCCACGGTGAAGGGTTGGTGGGGGAACGCCTGCCGGAGGCGGGCCAGCCAATCCGCGAAACGACCGCGCGGCACCACCACCTGGGGGCTCAAGCGCACCAGCGCGCCCGCGTCCAGCAGGGCCGCGAACGCGGCCTCGCCCACCGCGGCCCGCAG
>JAADEN010000225.1 GCA_013153375.1 Chloroflexota bacterium
TCGCCCCTACCGCGCCCCTCCCTTCGTAGGGAAGGAGCCCCCAGAACGGACCTGCGGCCAATCCTGGCGGCCAGCCCGCGGCAGGGGATGGGAGGGGTTCGCCTCAAGCGGGAGTATTTCTACATCTTTTGCGTGCACCTCGGAGAGCGTGCAAATATCATCAGCCGCGCGTGGTGCTCGCCCGGCCCACAAAACCCCGCGACGGTAGGAGCGCCCCGCCGGTCATGCGCGGCCGGGTGGCCTGGCACCGGAGCCAGGGCCTCGGGGAACCCGGTCAGACGGTCTCGGTGACCTTGTGCAGCCCCCTGGGGCGCTCGGTGTCGTAGCCTTTGGTCAGGGTGAGGTGATAGGTGAAGAGTTGGGCGCCCACGATGGCCACCAGGGGGGACAACCATTCGGGCACACCCGAAGGCAACGGCAGCGGCACCTGGGCCCACGAGAGCAGTTCGGGGTCGTCGGAAATCACCACCAGTTCGGCCCCCAGATCCCGATACAGGTGGCGGAGCAGGCTACGCATGGACGCCAGCACCGCGCCCGAGGGCGCGACGGCCAAGACGGGGTAGCCGCGGCCGACCACCGCGACAGGGCCGTGCTGAAAGTCGGCCGAGGAATAGGGCTCGGCCGCCACATAGGTCAGTTCCTTGAGTTTCAAGGCCCATTCGAAGGCGGTGGCGTAGTTGTAGCCCCGCCCCAGCACCACGCACTGGGTCATGTAGCGATACCGAGGCGCCGCGCGGGCGATGTCGGCGTCCAGGGCCAGCATGGCTTCCATCCACGACGGCACCTGGTGCAACGCGCGCAGCATGGCCTCATCCTGCGCCCACACGGCCGACAGCAACGCCAGGGCCGCCAGTTGCGCGGTGTAGGTCTTGGTCGCCGCCACGCTGGTCTCGCGCCCCGCCCGGATGTCGAACACCCACTCGGCCGCCTGGGCCAGGGGCGAGCGCGGGGCGTTGGTGATGGCCAGGGTCAGATTGCCCTGCGCCCGGCCGTGCTGGACGACCTGCACGATGTCGGGGGAACGCCCGGACTGGGACACGCCCACCACCAGCGCGCGGCGCAGGCGGGGCGGACGCCGATAGAGGGTGAACAGGGACGGCGCGGCCAGGGCCACGGGCAGGCCGTTGACCGCGCCCCAGAGGTAGTTCGCGTAGCGCCCCGCGTTGTCCGAAGTCCCGCGGGCGGCCAGGAAAGCGAAGGCAGGGTCGGCCCGGCGGAGGGCCGCCGCGATGTCGGCCGCGGTGCGCCGCTGATCCCTCAGCAGACGCCGAATCACCGCGGGTTGTTCGAAAATCTCGGCGCGCAATCCCATGAGACCTACTTCCCGTCGCGCTCCGGCCGCAGCCGTTCGATCCGATCCACCACATCAGCGCGGAAGGCGTCCACCAGGGTCAACACATACGCCAGCGGGTCCAGGGTATCGTCCTCGACGAGGGGGGTCAGGTCCATGGCCCAGGCCAGGGCCGAGGCCTGATCCACCGCGTGCGAAGCGAAATAGGTGGCATTCACCCGCCGCCGGGCCAAAGTGGCCAGGTCATAACGCTTGCCGCCGCTGATTTGCGAATCGAACACGCCCAGCAGGGCCGCTTGCAGATTCTCCCGCTGGGAGAGGTCGAAGACCACTTTGTCCTCGTCGCGCAGCCAGTCCAAATCCCGCCACACCGCGCCGCCGTACAGTTTGGCCGGCCGCTCGGAAGGCGGCAAGGCGCGGATGGCCTGGATCACCCGCAGAGCCACCGCGATGTGGGTATCGTGCTTGTCGGCCAGATTGTGGGTGAACACGACGCGCGGGCGGGTGGCCCGAAGCACGGCGATCAAGTCCTCGCGGGGCCCGGGGTCGGGGTTCTTGAGCACCTGGCTGGGATAATCGAGCAGGATTTGGGCCGCGTACTCGCCCACGAAGGCGGCTTTGCGCTGCTCTTGCCGGCGCACGGCCCACATCTCGTCGTCGGTGTAGTGCGCGTAGGGGCCGCTGCGCGGCGCGCCGCGGCCATCGGTGACCACCACGCCGGTGAACCATTGGTTGGGGTGCTGGAAACAGGCCAGAATGGCCGGCGCGGCCATGATTTCCAAATCGTCCTGATGGGCCGCGATGCCCAAATGGGTGGTCCGAGCCAGGGCCTGGGGTTCGGGCCGGCCGTCGGGGATGTAGATCAGCGCCTGGGGTTGCCGCAAGTTCATGGTGTCGCCTTCCTTTGGACCAGCCGCGCGTCCGGCGGCCTCTTGCTGCCCCAGAGAGTATACCCGAAACCGCGCCGCGCGGCCCTGGGGGGACGAGAAGCGCGGGCGGGCCGCGAAACAGCCCGGCCGCCAAAGGAATGTCCCCCAACCCAAACGCAAAAAGTCGGGCTCAGGGGCCCGACCCGGCGGCCGCGGCGAGGGGCGTTCACTCTTCCCACGGATCAATCAAACGCCGTCGCACCGCGTAGCGCACGATTTGGGCCACATTGTGCAAGTTCAACTTGTTCATCAGGCGGGTGCGATGCACATCCACGGTTTTGGGGCTGATGTAGAGGATCTTGGCGATTTCGTTGTTGGTGTAGCCCTGGGCGATGAGGATGAGGATCTCGCGCTCGCGGGGCGTCAGACGACGGTCGGGGTCCGCGGCTTCTTCGCCGGCCATGAAGGCTTCCAGCACCAGTTTGGCAATGGGAGGGTAGAGGTAGGAGTTGCCCTCATGGACCGCCCGGATGGCCTTGACGAAGTCGGTGTCCGCGGCCTGCTTGAGCACATAACCGGCCGCGCCGGCCTCCAGCAGGGGGA
This sequence comes from Chloroflexota bacterium, assembly GCA_013153375.1. GTDB lineage: Bacteria > Chloroflexota > Anaerolineae > Anaerolineales > DRMV01 > JAADEN01. The sequence goes on from JAADEN010000225.1 coordinate 2,764, forward strand.
GGACGAATTCCTTGTTGCCGTACTGGGTCAGCATGAGGACGCGCGCGTCGGGTTTCTCTTCCAGCAGATACCGCAAGGCGGTCAGGCCGTTCATCCCCGGCATCATCACATCCATGACGATGACATCGGGATCCAACTCCCGGGCCTTGCGGATGCCCTCTTCGCCATCCGCGGCCTCGCCCACGACCTCGATGTCTTCGTAAGTCTCCAACAGGGCTTTGAGCCCGGCCCGCAAGATGGCGTGATCATCCACCAGCAGCACGCGAATCGGCTTCCGCGGACGATCCTTCTTCTGGCTCATGGCGCTCCGCCTCCCGCGGCGTGTCGTAGGGCACCTGCAGCACGATGCGCGTGCCCTGGCCGGGCGTGGATTCGATGGAGAAGGTGCCGCCAACCAGGTAAATGCGCTCGCGCATGCCCAACAGCCCGAAATGCTGGCCCGGCTCCCGGGTGACGCGATCCAGGTCGAAACCCCGGCCATCGTCTTCGACCACGACTTGCAGCCCATCGGCGCGCCAATCGAACGCGATGGTCGCGTGCCGGGCCTGGGCGTGCTGGGCGATGTTGTTGATGGCCTCTTGCAGCACCCGATACACGCTGACCTGCACATACGAGGACAGGGGCTTGGGCGTCCCGCGGGCTTTGACCTTCACCTTGACGCCTTTGGGGGGCAGCAAACGGTCGGCGTACCACTGCACCGCGGGCACCAGGCCATATTCATCCAGCAGGCCGGGGCGCAAGTCCATCACGATGCGGTTCACGCCTTCCAGGGTGCGGGCCGCGTGCTGGCGCAGTTTGTGCAACTGGCTCAACACCTCGGGGTCGTCCACCGTGCGCGCCAGCGCGCCCAGGCGCACGATCAGGTTGGCCAGTTCCTGGCTGGTCTCGTCGTGCAATTCGCGCGAAACCCGGCGGCGCTCTTCCTCTTGCGCGGAAATCAGGCGGGTGAGCAACTGCTCGCGCTCGCGGCACATCTGGGCCAAGGTGCCGCTCTGCTGTTCGAGGCGGGCGGCCAGCCGCTGCCGCAGTTCCTGCTCCCGAGCCAGCAACTCCTGGACGCGACGCCGCATGGCCTCCAGGCTGGCCGCCAGGTCGTGGATCTCGCGCACGCCGCGCGGCACGATGGGGGCCTCCAGGTCGCCCGCGGCGATGCGCTGCGCGGCCTGGGACAAATCTTGCAGCGGTTGGAAGATCTGGCGGCGGTGGAAATGGACCACCAACAACGCAAACGCGGCAAAGGCCAGCAGGAACAGGCCCCCGCCGACCCAGGCCTGTCGCCGCGTCGCGTCCAGCACCGCGGCCTGTTTGACCAGCGCCAGCGCATACGAGCCCGAGTGCGAGGCGCCCAAAGGAACCAACAGAATCTCGTAAGTGACCCCGCGGTCGCGCACGCTGTAGGGCTGGAGGATCTCCTCAGGGCGGGCCTTGGCCGCGCGCTTCAAGT
>JAADEN010000235.1 GCA_013153375.1 Chloroflexota bacterium
GCTCTCCGACGCGGACCTGGAGAAGCGCGCCCGCGCGCTCAACCGGCGCTACTTCGACGGTCGCCTGCGCTGGCAGTCCATCCGCTGGAGCACGCGGCAGAACAAGCGCTTCGGCTCGTGCACCCCGGCCCGCGGCACCATCCGCATCTCCCACCGGCTGCAGCGCGTGCCCCGCTGGGTGCTGGACTATGTGCTGATGCACGAACTCGCGCACCTGGTGGAGCCCAACCACAGCCCCCGCTTCTGGGCTTTGGTGAACCGCTATCCCCTGGCCGAGCGGGCGCGCGGCTACCTCATGGCCCTGGGCCTGGAAGAACCCGAAGGCGAACCGTAGGCCTGGGCCCGCCCCACACTCAGCGCCAAATGTCCGCGTAGGGGTGCTCGGGCCGCAGGGGACGGCCCGCGGTGAAGCGCTCCAACGCGAAGGGCCGGATGTCCACCACCTGCGGCGCGCCGTCCAGCATCCATTCGCTCAGGGCCCGGCCCACCGCGGGCGCGATCTTGAAGCCCGTGCCGCTGTGCCCCACATTCAGCCACAATCCGTCCGGGCCCGCGGGGCCTAAAATGGCCCGCTGGTCCTCCGAGAGGCCGTCGTAGCCCCGGTGCGCGCTGTGCAACGAGCCCTCCAGCAGGGCCGGCACCCGCCGGGTCAGGTGCGCCACCGCGCGCTCCACAAAGCCCGGATGCGGATGCTCGGTGGGCGTGTCCGGGTCCTCGCCCAGGGGGTTGCCCACCTCCAGGCCCACCAGGGTCAGGTTCCCCCGCTCGGGTCGGAAGTACATCTCGTTGAGATCGTCGATGACCGTCAGGTCCGCGGGGCTCCACCGGGTGCCCGCAGGCCGGCGCACGAACATGACATCGTGGCTCCAGGTGGTCAGGGGCAGGTCCAGCCCCGCGGTGGCGGCCAGCCGCGGGGCCCAGGGCCCGGCCGCGAGGACCACCTGTTCCGCGGCCCAGGTCGCCCCGTCCGCGGTGCGCACGCCCTGCACCGCGCTGCCGTCGGGCGTGGTGAGGATGCGCTCCACGGCCGCGCCCGTGCGCAGCACCGCGCCGTGCTGCCGCGCGGCCTCCAGAAAGCCCTGCGCGGTCGCGGGCGGGTCCGCGTAGCCCGATTCGGGCTCGTAGGCCGCGACCCGAAAGTCGTCCGTGCGCAAATACGGGGCCAGGCGGCGCACATCGTCCGCGCGCACCAGCAGCGTGGGGATGCCCAACTCCTGCTGCATACGCACATTGGCCCGCAGCGCGTCCTCATAAGCCGGGGGCACCAGGCGCAAGAAGCCCGTGCGCACGAAACCGCAATCCCCGGCCCCCACCATCTCGTCCCAATGGCGAAAGTAGGGGTACGAGGCCCACACCAGCGCGGCCTCCAGGCGCAGGTCGTAGTGCATGCGCACCAGCCCGCTGGAGCGCCCCGTCGCGCCCGCGGCCACGAACTTGCGCTCCAGCACGGCCACCCGCGCGCCGCGGCGGGCCAGATGAAAGGCCAGGCTCGCGCCGTGCACCCCGGCGCCGATGACGACCACATCGTACGCACTCATGCGTTCCTCCTGGGGTTGGGGGATGGGCTCCGCGAACGGCCCGCGGCCCGAATGGGGCGATGGTAAAGCCTCCCGTCCGGGCTGTCAAGGGCACCCGCCGCGAAAAGTCCCCTCCTTCGGGCCGACCAAAGGAGGGGACGCTCCAGGCGGAACAGACGCCGCGTTCAGGGAGCCACCTGCTCCCAGCGGCACTCGGCCAGATTGTAGCGCCATTCGATGCGATTGTCGTGCTCGTCCTCGCAGGACCAATGGCCGGGGCCCAACTCGTGGGCCGCGCCCGGATTGCATTGGGGCGGCGGGCCGGCGGGGATTTCACAGCGCAGTTGGCACACCCAATCGCACACCTGCGCGCTGGCGTCGAAAGTGCAGTTCAAGTTCTGCGAGCCGCGCAGGCAGGTCCACACATCGTTGCTCCGCTGGATGACCTGATCGCAACCGTCGGGGCCGTTGACATCAACGGGACACACATCCCAGCAGCGCCAGCGGCATTGTTCGATGTCCCATTCGCAGCGGTCGAACTCGCCCCGCCCCTCGCAGCGCCAGCGGCCGGTGGCCGCGTCCTGCTCGCAGTAGCCGTCCTGGTCGGACGAAGTCGGCGGCTGGCACACCGCGGGAGCGCAGCGCCAGGCGCACAGCGTGTCCTCCCAAATGCAGCGATAAGGCGGGGTCGTGGACTGGGGCAACACGCACAGCCAGGCGCCCGCGACATCGGGGTCGAGCCCGCATTCCCAGGACGGGTCGCCCTGGATGGCCGTGGGCCCTCCTTCGGGCTGGCGGCAGTCCGTGGGTTCGCAGACCCAATCGCACAGGGCGGGATCCCACGCGCAGAGGAAGGGCGACGGCCCAGGGGTCGCATCCAGCGAGGTGCACAGCCAGCGGCCGTCCTCCAGTTCCTGGCGGAAGTCGCAGAACGGCGGGCCGTCGGTCGGCGGTACACACGAGGGCGCGGCGGGGCAGCCGAATTGGGCGCATTGCGGACCGTAGAAGCAGTCCGCGCAGGTCCACTCGCAGGCCTGGTCGTCCCACAAGAAGACCATGTTGGTGTCGTCCTCGTCGGGCACCATGCCGTTGGGCCCGGGAACCAGGGTCTGCCCGTCGCCGTCGTCCACGATGCACTGCACCACCAGGCCGCCGGGCGCGCGGAAGGGCCGGCCCAGGAAGCCCGTGCACAGGCTCTCCAGGGGCGTGAGCGCGATGGGGCAGTTCGTCTCAGGGGGCGTCTCCGTCTCCAGGGTCTCGCATTCCAGGCCGCAGGTGTCGCTCCGCACGAGGCAGGCCTCCCAAGCCTCGCCCGGTTCCAGCACCAGGTCGCCGTCGTCCTGCAAGCAAATGGCGCCCACCGCCTGCCCCAGAGACGGATGGGTCTCGGGCTGCAACGAAAAGCCGAAGACTTGCAGGCTGGCCCGCGCGTTGGCCGCGCTGGTGGCGAAGGCCACACAGTTGAAGCCCGCCTGCTCGCGCTGCTGCACGAAATCCTCCAGAGGCCGGGGGTCGAACAGACAGCGACCGTCCCACTGACAGGCCAGGTCGTCCCAGAAGACCAGATCCAGCCGGGGCAGCGGGGCGTTGGGGACGGCGCGCTCGCAGAAGAACTGCGAAATCACCGGCGGCGCGTTGGGATCGGGCGTCAGGGTCTGGCAATGGGCCTCGGCCTCCGCCATGTCGGGCAGGCAACGGTCGTCGCAGTCCCAGGCGCAGGTGCGGGGGTTCCAGGCGCAGCGGATTTCGGTCGGCGGCTCGTCGCCTCCCACCCGCGGCGGGGCCGGCTCGCCGCGCAAGATGAGCCCTACCTCGCGCACCGAGAGCAGGTCCACGGGATGGCAGACCCACACGCCGTTGGGATCCTGCTGCCAATCGCACAGGGCGTAGGGCACTTCGGGCGGCGAATCGGGCGGCGGGCAGGCCTGGCGGTGCTCGTCGGGAGGGAACTCGCCTTCAGGCGGGCACACGCCGCAAGCCCAGTCCTCGGCGGTGGGCTCAAAGCCGTACGCGGCCCGGCAGGTGCTGTCGAAGCGCGCCAGGGCCCGCACGGGGTAGAAGGGATCGTCGGGATATGGGGCTCCGGCCAGGGCCGCGACGAGGGTGTCGTGATAGTTCATGAAGGCCGGGACGGGAATCTGGCCCGCGGCCCACACCCACCAGGTGAAGGCCGGGCTTTGGTCCAACAAGGCGCGCTTGAACGCCAACTGCACCTGAGGGCGCTCGCCGGGCACCCAGCGGGCCCAGGCCAAATCGGGGTCCTGGCCCCGACCCGCGGCGTAGATCAGCCGCTCGTAGCCCGTGCCGTTGTGCGGCGCGTCGGGCGCGCAAACACGCGCGGCCCCCACATCGTGATCCGCATCCTCATAAACCCGCACCCGCGCCGCGTCCCAGGTCGTGCTCTCGACGCCACCCGTCACCAGCACCAAGACATCGCCCCGGCCGTCCCGGTCCAGGTCCAACTCGACGCCGTAAGCGCCCCGAGGGTGGTCCGCGTCGCCCAGGCCGTACAGCACCAGGCTCACATACGCCCAGTCATCGTCCAGGCTCAGCCGGCCCTCGGTCACATCCAGATCGGGGTCGTAGCGGTCTTGGGATCCGGCATTGAAGGGGCGCTCGTACACATTGTGGACATAGGAGTCACCTCCGGCCGGCACAATGGTCTG
>JAADEN010000180.1 GCA_013153375.1 Chloroflexota bacterium
CAATCTGCGAGCCCATGACGCCGGCGCCCAGCACGGCCACGCGACGGAAAGGTTTGAAGTGGGTCATAGGGTGCCTCCGTGGTTTGAGTCGGTAGTCGGTAGTCGTCAGTCGGTAGTTGGTGGTTGGTGGTTAGAAGTTGGCAAAATTGCCATCCTCCATCCTCCAACTTCCAACTTCTTGCTCCTTGCTTCCCGCTCCCTGCTCCTTGCTGCCCGCTACTCCACATCCACAATCATCCATTCCCCTGCGGGCGGCGGGGTCTGGTAGAGGGCTTCCAGCACCGCGTGGTAGGCCTTCTTGACCTTGGCCCGCCGCACTTTGAGGGTCGGGGTGAGCATTTCGTTGTCCACGGTGAGTTCGCCGGGCAGCAGCGCGAAGCGGCGCACCTGGCTCCAGCGGGGCAGGCCGCCGTTGACCTGGGCCACCAGGTCCTGGTAGGCCTGCACCACCAGGGGCTCGCGCAGCAGATCCAGCAGGGGCTGCTGCGCGTTCAGCCCTTTTTGCGCGGCAAAGGCCCGCAGCGCGTCCGCGTTGGGGAAGACCAGCGCGGACGCGTACTTGCGGCCCACGCCCACCACCACGGCCTGGTCCACCAGGGGCGAGGCCCGCAGCGCGTCCTCGATGGGCTGGGGCGTGACATACTTGCCCGTGGACAGTTTGAACAGGTGCTTCTTGCGATCCGTGATGCGCAGGTAGCAATCCTCGTCCAACTCGCCGATGTCGCCCGTGTGGAACCAGCCGTCGGGATCGATGACCTCGCGGGTGGCCGCGGGGTTCTTGAAGTAGCCCTTCATCACATGCGGCCCGCGGGTGAGGATTTCGCCGTCCTCCGCGATGGTCACCTCCACGCCGGGGATGGGCGGCCCCACGGTGCCGGGCCGGAAGGAGTCGTAGCGGTTGACCGCGATGACCGGGCTGGTCTCGGTCAGGCCGTAGCCTTCGAGGATGATGATGCCGGCCGCGGCGAAGAAGTGGGCCAACTCGGGGCGCAGGGCCGCGCCGCCCGAGATGGCGTATTTCAGGCGGCCGCCCAGCACCTCCCGCCACTTGCTGTACACCAGACGGTCGAGCAGTTTGTGTTCCAGCGCGGCCCGCCCGCGGAGCGGTTCCCCCACCCGATAGCGCTGGGCCAGGGCAATGGCGCGTTTGAGCAGCGCGGCCTTGACGCCGTGCATCTCGTCGGCTTTGCGCAAAATGCCCTCGTACACCCGCTCCAGCACCCGGGGCACGGTGGCGAACATGGTGGGCCGCACCACGGGCAGGTTCTCCACCAACTCGTGGGGGTGGACGAAGTACACGGCCGCGCCCAGGTTCATGTAGCCGTATTGCATCATGCGGCCGAACACATGGGTGAGGGGCAGGAAGGAAATGACCGTCTCGTTGGGGCCGTCGAACCATTTGCCCATCGCGCCGAACGCGGACTTGACATTGAAGGAAAGATTTTGGTGGCTGAGCATCACGCCCTTGGGCAGGCCCGTGGTGCCCGAAGTGTAGATGATGGTGGCGATGTCGTCGGGCGCGATGCCCTGCTTGAGGCGCGCGATCAGGCCGGGGTCCTGCTCCAGCACCGCGCGGCCCTGGGCCATGAGCGCGTCCAGGGTGTGGGTGGTGATGCCCGCGGGGATTTGGGCCTGCCAGGCGGCCCAGTCCTCGGGCGGGTGGGCGATGATCAGATGCTGGAGGAAGGACATTTGGGGCAGCAGGGGCGCGATTTTGTGCAGCAGTTCGCGGTCCGAAACGAAAAGCACCCGAGCCTCGGCGTGGTTCATCACATAGACCAGCAGGTCGGGTGCGTAGGTGAGGTAGAGGGGGACATCGGTCAGGTGGGCGATGAGCGCGCCCATGTCCACGCGCACGAAGTCAGGATCGCTGTACATGAAAAGCGCGATCCGGTCTTCGGTGGCCAGGCCCAGGGTGCGCAGGCCCGCGGCGATGGCTTCCGCGTCTTCGCGCAGTTGGCGGGTCGAATACGCGACCCAACGGCCGTCGCGTTGGACATTGAGGGCTTGAGGGTTGGGGTTGCGCTGACAGGCTTCGTCCAGCAGGTCGGGCAGGGTGTAGCCCAGAACGACTTCACCGCTTCCGGGCGGAGCCGTGCAAATCCTCATTGCGCCTCCTTATCAAGTTTGAGCGAACCTCGAGCGAAAGCGTAACGAACCGAACCGCGCGGGGTTATAAATAGGTTGTCTTTGCGCATCCGGCTATACGAGTATTGTAGCATATTTGCCCGGCCTGGCGGGTTGACAGTTGTCCACATGTGGGGGTTGGGACGCCGAAAGGCCGCGTTTGCCGCGGCCCTGGGGCCGGTCGCGGCGCTTTTGCAGGGCAGGTTGCGGGCCGCGCGGTTGGCAGGGCGAGGTTTTACGGATAGGGCTCTGGCTCGGGCAGGAGGCAGGCCAACGACTGTTGCGTGATCGCGTGCCAGTGGCGCTCGATGTCCACATGGTCGGGGCCGATGACCCAGAGCAGAATCAGGCCCTCGAATTGGGCCAGCAAAGCCAGCGCGGTTTGGGATGGATCCAGGTCGGGGCGCAATTCGTGCCGGGCGATCCCCTGGGCGAGGAGTTCGCTCAGCAGTTCCCGATAGCGGCGGTAGTATTGCTGCACGGCCTTCTTCACCGGGCCGGGACGGGTCGCCAGGGCGTAGAATTCGTACACGATGGGCATGAGGTCCTGATAGGGCAGGAGGGTGCTCAACGCGTTCTGGGCCAGTTCTTGCAGTCGTTCGGGGGTGGGGCGGTGCGGCTCGCGGAGCAGGCGTTCCAGGTCGCGCAGGTCGGGCTCGAAGAGCAGGATGAGCAGGGTCTCGATCAGGGCTTCCTTGCTGCCGAAGTACCAGTACAGCAGACCTTTGCTGAGTCCGGCTTCCCGGGCGATGTCTTCCATGCGGGCTTCGTAGAAACCTTTGCGGGCGAACACCCGCAGCGCGGCATCCAGGATTTGCGTTTTGCGTTCGGCGCTTACATCTCGACGCGGGGCCATGAGGTCTTGTCTCCTTGAAGTAGGCACAGAGGGCGGATGTGTTGCCCCTCAGTATAGCAAGTGATTTTTAACTTTGTCAAGTTATGACAGCGCGTTTCTGGCGCATAAAGCCCTTAAAGCCATTCTAAATAGCGCCTGAAACATGAAAAAATCTTCATTTCAGGCGAAAAGAGGGCGGAAGGAATGCTTTTGGCTTGGCCCCATGAAATGGTCCCCCTATGGTTGGGCCGTTGGTCTTCGTTGGGTGGACGAGCGCCGGCGGCGCTCGGGGCCGCTCGGCGTGGGCCGGAACCGACGGCGCCGGCCCACGCCCGCGGCAGGGGCTATTTCAAGCCCGAGTGCAAGAAACTGCGGATGAACTGGCGCTGGAACACCAGGAACAAGATCAGCAGCGGGCCGGCCACGATCATGGTGGCCGCGGCCAGCAGGGGCCAGCGCGCGCCGATCTCGCCCAGTTGGGTGAAGCGCACCAGGCCGATGGTCAGGGGCCGGGAGCGCTCCGTCAGGGTGACCACCAAAGGCCACAGGAATTCGTTCCAGTGCCAGGTGACCGACGACAGGGCGAAGGCCACCAGGGTGGGCATGGCGGGCGGCAGGTACACATGCCACAGCAGTTGCCACCACGAGCAGCCGTCGATGATGCCCGCGTCCACCAGGTCGCGCGGGACCTCCAGGAAGGCCTGGCGCATCAAGAAGGTGCCGAAGGCCGAGCCGAAGTAGGGCAGGGCCACGGCCAGGATGGTGTCGAACAGCCCCAGGCGGCGGATGGTCGCGAAGTTGGGCACCAACAGCGCGGTGGCGGGAATCATCAGTTGCAGCAGGATGAAGAAGAACAACCACCGCTTGCCGCGAAAACGATAGTGGGCCAGCGCGAAGCCCGCCAGGGTGACCGTCACCAACTGCACCACCAGGATGAGGGTCACGATGGCGATGGTGTTGCGATAGTACACCCCAAAGGGCGCGAGTTCGAAGGCCTTGGCGTAGTTTTCCAGGGTCAGCCGACTGCCGAACCACACATCCCCGCGGCCCAGGGGCTCGTTCAAGGGCCGGAAGGAGACCACGATGGTCCACAAGATGGGCGTGGCCCAGGTCAGGGCCAGGAGCGCGGTCAGCAGGTTGAGGCCGAAGTGGACC
>JAADEN010000010.1 GCA_013153375.1 Chloroflexota bacterium
CCGTGACCCAGCCCCGCCGCGCGGCCATGTCCGGCCAGGGTTCGGCCTACCGCTTCACCCTGGGGCCGGGCGCGGAGACGGCCCGCGCGTTGAGCAACCAGGCCGGCGCGCTGGCCTATCGCATCCTGGCCACGGACGCGGCCGGCAACACGGCCGCCTACCCCGGCGGGACGCGCGCCGCGCGGGTGAACCTGCAGCCGTGCCAGGCCAAGGCCCCGGGCGGCGGCAACGCCCAAGGGGGCGGGGCCAACGCCAATCCGCCCTCCTCGTCGGGAGGCGGACCGGCCAACCCGCCCGCGGGCGGTTCGGGGCAAAATCCACCCAGCGGCGGGCAGAACGCGCCCCCGCAGGGCCAGCCCGCGTTGGCCATCCTGAGCGTGGACACCGACCCCCAAGACACGGTCTATTACGGCGCGTGTCCTCCCGAGAAGCCCACCTGGGTGGAGATCATGGTCCAGGTGAACGACATCCAACGCGTGGCCTCGGCCCAGGTGTTCTACCGCTACGAAAACGCGAACCAGGCCGCGCAGGGCTTCCCCTACACCGCGTCCCTGGGGCGGCAACAGGGCATCGGCGACTACACCACCAGCATCGATGTGGCGGCCGAGTTGGGCCAACAAACCGCGGATTGGCTGGTGTACTATGTGGAAATGACCAGCACCGACGGGCAAACGGTCACCAGCCCGACCTACTACCTCACCCTCATGCCCTGCACGGCCGTGGGGCAGCCCCCTGAGCCGCCCGCGGAACCGCGCATCATCGGCGCGGCCATCAATCCCGACCGCCCCGCGGTGGGGAACGCCTGCCCCGCGGACGCCACCACCCTCTCGCTGGATGTGGTGGTCGAACCGCCCGACGCGGTCTCGGAACTGCGGGCCGAAGTGGCCTATGTGCCCGCGGCCAACGCCGCGGCGCAACCCCTGACCACCGTGTACCTCACCGATGTGAGCGGCAGCACCTACCACGCCAGCCAGGACCTGAACGCGCTCTTCCCCTCTGCACCGCCGCCGGGCGCGGCGCTGAAGGTGACCTTCGTGCTGCGCTCCCTCACGGGCACCGAAACCACCACGGAGCCCCTGGTTGTGGAACTCACGCCGTGCGTGACGCCGACCATCACCCTCTTCGCGGTCTTCCCCGACAACATCCAGGCCGGCGACAGTTACACCGTGGAGTGGGAAGTCTCGGACGCGACCTGCGGCGTGTATCTGGACACGCAACCGGTGGACGCGGCGGGCAGCACGACCTTCACCACCTCCAGCAGCGACGCGGGCACCATCATCCACACCCTGCAAGCGTACGGCGGGTTGTGCGATGCGCCCGTGGAGGTCTCGGACACGGTGAGCGTGGAAGTGCGCCCGGCCAGCAATGTGCTCCACAAGGGCACCATCTACATGTACCTGGACGACAGTTTCGACCTGGATCAGGACGGCTACGCGGACATCTACCTGGAGGATCAGGTCGATGCCTGGGCCTTCACGCCCCTGGGCGACACCTGGTTCATCCCGCTGGAGTCTTCGGCCATCGTGGACGACATGAACGCCAACCTGGAGGAGTGCATCGCCCGCTTCATGTACGAGCCCGACGCGGCCGTCAGCGGCGTGATCGTGGATGTGGACATGGGCGTGTGCGTGCGCACGGCCGCGGGCAAGATCGGCTACTTCACGGTGACTTCGGTGGACCAGGCCCAGGGCTTGCTGGTGATGTCGTTCATTTCGGAAAGCGTCCCGTAAGGCTGAGCGGTGAGCGCCATCGCGCGGGCCTTTCCGGCCCAGGCTGGGAGGGCCCGCGCGGTCTTTCCGTCGCGAGCGCGGCCGGCCCGCTCAAGGAAAAGTCCCCCAAACCCGTTGTTTCTGGCGGCGAAGGCGCCAATTCAGCCATCCAAATCCGACCTGGCCGCAAAACTCTTTTCCTCATCTCAACACTTGCCACAAAACGCAACTTAAGGCACAATAGGAAGGCGTCAACCCGGACGGCGCGGCCCACGAGCGCCCACCGTCCATCATTGGCTATACGCAGTCCACGGAGGTGCCTCATGGCTCACGGTTTTGCCGGTCGGATTTTGCATGTGTACCTCGACCAGGGACGCATCGAAATCGAAACCCCGCCCGAAGCGTTCTACCGCAAGTACATGGGCGGCAGCGCGCTGGGCGCGTACTACCTGCTCAAGCACACCCCGCCCCACGCGGACCCCTTGGGCCCCGAGAACACCCTCACCCTGGCCGTGGGCGTGGTCACGGGCGCGGCCATCTCGGGCAACAGCCGCCTGGCCGCGGTGGCCAAGTCCCCCCTCACGGGCGCGATCGGCGATTCGCAGTCGGGCGGCTTCTTCCCCGCGGAGTTGAAGTTCGCCGGCTTCGACGCCATCGTGCTGCACGGCCGCGCGCCCGAGCCCATGTACCTGTGGGTGCACGACGGCGAGGCCGAACTGCGCCCCGCAGGGCACTTGTGGGGCAAAATCACGGGCGAGGTGGAGGACATCCTCAAGGCCGAACTGGGCGACCCCCGGGTGCAGATTCTGCAAACGGGCATCGCGGGCGAGAAGGGCGTGCGCTACGCGGGGCTCATCAGCATGGCCAACCGGGCCAACGGCCGCACGGGCATGGGCGCGGTCATGGCCAGCAAGAACTTGAAGGCCATCGCGGTGCGGGGCAAGGGCCGGGCGCGGGTGGCGAACCCCAAGGCCCTGGCCGCGATCCAGCGCTGGGGCGCCAAGGCCTTCCCCGAGTCGGATGTGTACGGCCTGGGCCTGCTGGGCACCGCGGAGATCACTCTCTCCCAGTCCCAAAAGGGCGGCCTGCCCACCCGCAACTGGACCAGCGGCTACTTCGAAGGCGCGGAGAAACTCGACGGGCGCACCATGGCCAAGACCATCCTCAAGGAACGGGATACCTGCTACGCGTGCGTCATCCGCTGCAAGCGGGTGGTGGAGGTGAACAACGACCGCTTTCGGGTGGATCCCCGCTACGGCGGGCCCGAGTACGAAACCCTGGCCACCCTGGGCTCCTATTGTGGGATTGACGATCTGGAGGCCGTGGCCTACGGCAATCAACTGTGCGCCATGTACGGCCTGGACACCATCGCCACGGGCGCGACCATCGCCTGGGCCATGGACTGCTACGAGCACGGCCTGCTGACGCGCGAGCAGACCGACGGCCTGGACCTGCACTTCGGCAACGCGGAGGCCATGATTCGCCTCATCGAGAAGATCGCCCACCGGGAGGGCTTCGGCGATCTGCTGGCCGAGGGCGCGGGCCGGGCCGCGGAGAAATTGGGCGTGGGCCAGGACCTGGCCGTGGAGGTCAAATACCACGCGCTGCCCGCGCACATGCCCGAGGTCAAGCGCTCGCTGGGGCTCATCTACGCGGTCAACCCCTTCGGCGCGGATCACCAGTCCAGCGAGCACGATCCGTCGTACAAGTACTATCCCGAGCGCATGGCCCAACTGGGGCTGACCAATCCCCAGGAGCCCACGGTGCTCAACGAGGAGAAGGTGCGCTTCGCGCTGACCACCCAGTACCTCTACTCCGCGCTGGACAGCGTGACCGTGTGCCAGTTCGTGTTCGGTCCCGCGTGGCACCTGTTCGATGTGCAGCAGTTGGCCGACACGGTGAGCGCGGTCACGGGCTGGGATGTGGACATCCCCGAACTGCTGGAAGTGGGCGCGCGGCGGCTGAACATGATGCGCATGTTCAACGCGCGCGAAGGCTTCACCCGCGAGCAGGACCAACTGCCGCCCAAGTTGTTCCAACCCCGGGTGGGCGGCCCCACCGACGGCGTGCACCTGACCCGCGAGGAAATCGAGTGGGCCAAGGATGTGTACTACCGCATGGCCGGCTGGGACGAGAACGGAATCCCCACGCCGGAACGACTGCGGGAACTGGGTCTGGAGTGGATTCTGGAGGCATAGCGCCACGCGCCACGCCGCGCGCACCGGGCGGGGCCGCGAGGGTCCCGCCCGGTTGGTTTTTTAGCGCCTCGCGCGCAAAAGCGCGGCTATCGTTCCTGATGCGGGATGTACCGCACGCGGTCCAGGCCCTGGAAATCCGCGTCCTGGGTCCACAACACCGCGTCGTGCAGCCGTGCGGTGGCCCAAATCA
>JAADEN010000048.1 GCA_013153375.1 Chloroflexota bacterium
CAGCGCGTCGGCCAGGGCCAGCCGCGCCTCGGGTTCGGGCGGCAGGGCCAGACGCAGCGCGCGCCACATCTCGGGCAGCACCACGGCCGCGGTGTGATACGCGGGCTCGTCCGCGTCGGCCTGCGCGCCCGGACGATACGCCCGGTTGGCGTAGCGGGCCAGCAGCGCGTCCAACGCCGCGGCGCGGGCCGCGGGGTCGGACGGCTGAGCCAACAAGTCGGCGATGTCTCGGCGCAACGCGCGCAAACGAACCGCGCCCATAAAAACTCCGCGGGGCCCGCGCGGGGCCCCGTTGTTCCTCAGTAGGCCTTGGCGAAGAAGGCCCAGTGCTTGGCCGGTTCGCCGCAGACGATGCAGCGCTCCGGCGCCTCAGCCGGACGGTGCTCCTCGAAAGGAAGGCACCGGTTGGTGGCCTTGAAATCTTCCTTGATGCGGGCCTCGCACTCGGCCCGACCGCACCAACCCGCCAGGGCCCAGCCCTTTTGCACCACCTGGCCCAGTTCCTCGTAAGTCTCGGGCCGGAAGATGCGGGCCTCGCGAAACTCGGTGGCCCGCCGCAGCAGGTTGGCGTGGATCTCGTCCAGCAGGTCGGCCACCGCGTCGTCCAGGCCGTCCCAGGGCACCACGCGGCGGCCTTCTTTGCCGGGCATGTCTCGGCGGGCCAGCACGGCCACCTGGTTGGCCACATCCCGAGGGCCGATCTCCAACCGCACGGGCACGCCGCGCAGTTCCCAATCGTTGAACTTGAAGCCCGGCGTCACATGATCCCGGTCGTCCAGGTGGACCCGGAAGCGTTCGGCCAACTGGGCTTGCAAACGCTGGGCCACTTCCAGCACCTGGGCCTGCTGCTCGTCGCTGCGCCAGATGGGCACGATGACCACCTGGATGGGCGCCAGCCGCGGGGGCAGCACCAGGCCCTGGTCGTCGCCGTGGACCATGATGATGGCGCCGATGAAGCGGGTCGAAAGGCCCCACGAGGTGGTCCACACATACTTCATCTGGTTGTCCGCATCCAGGAACTGGATGTCGAAGGCCTTGGCGAAGTTCTGGCCCAGGAAGTGGGAAGTGCCGGCCTGCAGGGCCTTGGTGTCGCCCATCATGGCCTCGATGGTGTAGGTGTGCACCGCGCCGGCGAACTTCTCGCTCTCGGACTTCTGCCCCGGGATGACGGGGATGGCGGCTTCGTTGACCGCGAAGTCCTCATAGACCCGCAACATGCGCAGGGTCTCCTCCTCGGCCTCCTCGCGGGTGGCGTGCGCGGTGTGGCCCTCCTGCCAGTAGAACTCCAGGGTGCGCAGGAAGAGTTTGGTGCGCAGTTCCCAGCGGACCACATTGCCCCACTGGTTGAGCAACACGGGCAGGTCGCGGTACGAGCGAATCCACTTGGACCACATGTAGCCGATGATGGTCTCGGAAGTGGGCCGCACGGCCAGGGGTTCTTCCAACTTCTTGCCGCCGCCGTGGGTGACCACGGCCAACTCGGGCGCGAAGCCTTCCACATGCTCCTTCTCCCGCTCGAAGAAGGACATGGGGATGAGCAAGGGGAAGGCCGCGTTCTGATGGCCCGTGGCCTTGAAGCGCTGATCCAGGGCCTTTTGGATGTTCTCCCACAGGGCCCAGCCATAGGGACGCACCACCATGCAACCCCGCACGGGCGCGTAATCGGCCAGTTCGGCCCGCAAGACCACCTGGTTGTACCATTCGGAGAAGTTCTCCTGCCGAGAGGGCAGTTTGGGGTATTTCATGGTCCTACCTCGTGCCTGGAGATGCCGCGGTGTTTATACCACAAAGTAGCGGGCGTGGTCAGGGGACAGAGGTCAGAGGTCAGAAGACAGAGGTCAGTGGACAGAAGTCAGAAGTCAGGGGGTGCGCACAGCGGACTGCGCACGGCGGGCTGCGCACCGCGTCCTTCTCACCACTCACCACTCACTTCTGACTTCTCACTTCTCACCTCTCACCACTGACTTCTCCCCACTCAAGTCGTCAACGCCTCCAACACCTCCCGCAGCACGGCCACCGCGCGGGCGTACTCGTCCAGGGGCAGATGCTCGTGGGGCGTGTGGTCCAACGCGGCGTCGCCGGGGCCGTAGGCCACCGCGGGGCAGCCCCACGCGGGCGCGACGATGTTCAGGTCCGCGGTGCCGCTCTTGCGCACCAGGCCCGGCCGCGCGCCCTGAGTCCGAATGGCCCGCAGGAACGCGCGCACCAGCGGCGTGCGCCGGTCGGCCAGATACGCGGGGATGGCGTAGCCCTGAGGCTCCACCGTGGCCCCCGGATGGGCCGCGACCTGCTCGCGCAGGGCCGCGTACCAGCGTTCGGGCGGCCAGTCCAGAGGCAGCCGCGCGCCGATGCGCATCTCGGCCCACTCGTGCAGGCCGTCGCCGCCCGAAGCCCAGTCCCGCAGGGTGACCTGCAGGCGATCGAACATGGCCTCACGGCCCGCGTTCTGCGCGTCCACCCAGGCCCGCAGAGCCAGCCACACTTCCACCGCGGCCTCGGGCGCGGACGCGGCCTGGGCCGCGGTGTGGGCCAAGGGCACCTCCACCCGCACGCGGGCCCACGCGGAGCCCTTGTACCCCAGGGTGACCCGCTGCCAGCGGCTGGGCTCGCCGATGATGGCGTAGGCCGGACGGAAGCGGTCCACGATGTGCCGCGCGCCCACCGAGTCCCGCTCCTCGTCCACCGCGGCGATGACCGTCAGCCGCCAGCCGGGGCGCGGGCCCAGCGCGGCCACCGCGTCCACGAACGCGGCCAGGGGGCCCTTGGCGTCCACGCTGCCGCGGCCGTAGAGCACCCGCCGGCCCTGCGCGTCGGTCTCCACCCGCACGGGCACCTGGCCGGACACGGTGTCGATGTGGCCCAGGAGGACGATCTCCTGCGGGCCCGCGCCCATGACGCCGATGGCGTTGCCCACCTCGTCCAGATACGCCTGGGTGAAGCCCAGGCCCTGCATGTGCTGCACCAGCCAGGTCGCGGCCTCCTCCTCGTGGCCCGACGGGCTGGGGCGGCTCACCAGGCCCCACAGGGTGGGCGGAACCTCGGGCGGCGGTTGGGTCATGGCGTCTCTCCTGCGTCCAGGGCTTGCAGCGCGCGCTGCGCGGGCTCGTAGCCGGGATGCGCGCGCAGGGCCTGCTGGAAGTCCGCGCGGGCCGCGTCCAGGTCGCCCAACGCGGCGTAGGCCCGGCCGCGCCAGTAGAAGGCTTCCTCCAGCACGGGCTCGCTCATGGCCTTGAGGGTGGTGGTGGCCAGACGAATCACATCCTCGTAGCGGCCCTGCGCGTAGTAGGCCCGATACGGCCCCTCGTGATACCACATCCAGCGCCAGGGGCGGTGCTCCGCGGGCAGCGCGGCCAGCCCCGCGAAGGCCTGATCGTAAGCCTGGGCCGCGTTGGCGTAGTCGCCCAGGCCCACCAGGCTCTCGCCCAGGTTGAACCAGGCGAACACCTGCGGCCGGCCGGTCAGGGTTTGGGTCTCGGCCTCGGCTCGACCCGCAGCCGCGTGGTACGCGGCCAGCGGATCGGCCCGCTGACCCAGCAGCGCGTGCACCTGGGCGTCCCGCTCGGGCGGATAAACCACGATGAAGACGAAGTTGAAGGCCCGCCAGTCCCTTTCCAGCGCCTCGTAGGCCACGGCCCGCTCCGGGCCCTGGTACGAATCGTGGGTGTAGAACTTCTTTTTGGCGTCGTCGTAGCCCCACACCAGCAGGTAGTGGCCCATCCAGCCCTCCACATCCGCGGGCTCGAAGCCCTTTTCGATCATCACGGGCAGACCCGCGGCGATGAAATCCCGCAGCAGATCCAGGTCGCCCGCGGGCCGGGCCACGGCCATGTAGCGGGTGTGATACAGCACCGTGGCCTCGATCTCCGCGGGCGTGACATTCTTGTCGCGCGGGTTGGGCTTGAGCAGGGGCGCGAGCACGCTCTGGTCGCCCTCCCAGCCCCAGAAGGCCAGGGCCATGCTCAGCGTGGCCGGCGCGCAGTTGTTCCAGCGTTGATATTCATGGCGGGGCGGCGGCCAGAACGCGGCCGGAGGCCGC
>JAADEN010000050.1 GCA_013153375.1 Chloroflexota bacterium
CGGGCCAGCAGCGCGCGGGCCTCGCGGGTTTGGGCCTGCCAGCGGCGGGCCGTGTCTAGGTCCGGGGTGGGCCGCAGCGCGCGGGCCCGCTCCCGGCCCGCGTCGAAGGTGGCGAACTCGGCCAGCCGGGCCAGGATTTTGGGGTATTCCAGGGTCTCCAGGTCTTTGGGGTCCATCATGGGGGAATTGTACCAGGATGCGCCGCGGCGGGCGCGGGCCTCAAGGTTTCGTCCCCCAACCCCAGATGAAGAGCACGGTGAACAGGATGGTCACGAAGCCCTGGCGCAGGCCGATGTACGCGGGACGGCGTTTGATGGCCGGGTGCAGGGTGCCCCAGACCACCTCCAGCCATTGCACCGCGAAGGCCCAGGTCACGCCCTGGGGGATTTGCCCCGCGCGGCCCAGCGCGTACACGGCCAGCAGGTTGAAGGTCGCGTAGGCCAGGGCCCGCGCGCCGGCCCGCAGCCGCGCCGCCAGCGTCGGCCGGACGGTCCAGCCCCGCTGTTCCAGGCGCAGGTAGGTATATACGATGGCCGTGGCCGCTTCGAACCACAGCAGAATCCACAGCCACCAGGACGCGGGCTGATAACGCCCCTGGGCCACCCACACGGCCGCGGGCGCGCTCAGGGCCAGCACGCCCACGCCGACGAGTTCCACGCCCATTTGGCGGCGTTCGCGGCGGCGGGCCAGCAGCCACAGATGCCAGGCGAAGACGATCAGCCCCGGCACGGCCAGGTACAGGATGTACACCTGCCCGCGCGCCAGCAGACCGCCCACGCCGAGCGCGGTCAGAGCCGCGTAAGCCAGCAAGAAGCGCAGGGCCGGGCCCGCATCGCGGCGCGGACGGCGCCCGGCCAGGGCTTTGACCAGGATGCTGGCGGGCTGGCGGGCCAGAAACGCGCCCAGCGCGGCCAAGACGAACAGCAGCGTGTTGAGATTCCAACGCCCGCCGAGCACCAAACCGATGACCAGCGGGCTGAGGAACAGGAACCACGCCCCGTGGTCCTGAGGCAGCGCGATGTGCTTTGGAAACCGGCGTCGTCGGGACGCAGCCACCATGAAACCTCCCTTGGCGTTGGTTGGGATGGGAGAGCAGGTATAGCACACGGGGGTTAAAGCCACATTGGGACGCGCGGCCGCCCAGCCCCGCGGGTGGGGGAAAGATCGGGGCGGGCCGGGTGCGTGCCCGGCCCGCAAAGGTTCATCCTTCCAATTGTTGGAGCAGGTTGCGGTAGATCTGCGCTTTGGTCGGCGGTGGGCTCAGGGCCAGCGCGGATTGCAGCGCGCGCTTGGCCGCCACGGTGTTGCCCGCCTGCATGTACGCAGCGATGAGGCGGTCGTATTCGGACAGCGCCTGGGATTGGCGTCCCGCAAACGCGTACATGCGCGCCAGGTACAGGCGCAGATCCATGTGCTTGGGATAGTGTTGGATGAGGTTTTCCAGAATGCCCACGGCCTTGTCCATGCCGCCGGGCTGGGCGCGGAAGTGACGGAACATGCGGTCCAGCACCCGCACCATGCGCTCGTCGTTGTTGAGGCGCAACTCCAGGTCGAGCAGACCCTGCCACGCGGCGGGGTCGTCGGGCGCGATCTCGGTCCACTTCTGGTACGCGCGGCGGGCCTTGTCCCACGCGAAGCGCTGTTCCGCGATGGAAGCCTGGGTTTTGAGCACCTGGGCCTGCTCGGCCGGCGACCAGCCCGCGCGCTGCCCCCACTCCAGGGCCTTTTCCAGGGCCTGGGAGGCTTCGTCCAGATTGGCCAGTTCGTAGTGCACCTCGCCCAACTTGCGATAGGCTTCGGCCACCTCGCGATGCGCGCCCTGCTCCATGAGCAGGCGGATGAGCATGCTGTGGGCCTGGGTGTGCAGGGGGTTGATCTCCAGCACCCGACGCAGCATTTGGGCGGCCTTGAGCCCTTCGCCCCGCACCTGATAGGCGCGGGCCAGCACCAGGAACTTGTGCGCGGCTTGCTCCAGCAGGCTTTGATACCACAGGATGTCGCCGATGAGCATGTGCAGGGGCAGGAAGGTGGGCGCGTCGAACAGGGCCAGGTGCGCCTCTTCCATGGCCGCGTCGTACAGATGGCGCTGCATGTATTCCCGCACGCGCTGCATGCGCTCCAGCAGTTCGGGGTTCTGCACCTGGAGCACGAATTCGGCCAAAGGCAGGATGGTGCTCTCGGTGGGCGCGTGGAAGAGGTCGGTGCCCTTTTCTTCTGCGGATTGGTTGCGCAGCGCGGCGATGCGGTTGCGCCAGTCGGCCGCGTCGAGCAGTTGGGCCACGCTGCGGTAGATCTTCTCGGCCTGCTCCGCGGAGAGTTTCTTGGGCTCCAGGTCCGTGCGCAGCACTTCGTAGTAGGAATCCAACATGGGGCGATGGCTGGCCGGTGCGGTCAGCCAGTCGGCCCAATACAGGGCTTCCAGGGCTTCCAGGGCCGCGTTTTTGACCCGTCCGGCCCGGTACAGGATCTTGGCGCGCAGCCAGCGGGCGGCCAGGGCGAATTCGGGGTTGGTGAGGGCTTTTTGCAGCGCGTTGAAGGCCCGTTTGGGTTCGCCGGCCCGCAAGTAGAAGATCCCCAGGGCGTAGGCCAGGGCCGCGTGTTGCAGGCCGGCCTTTTGGGCCCGCTCCAACTCGGCCGCGGCGCGGCGCCACTTCCCTTGGGATTGCAACTCGAAGGCCTGGGTGAGCAGGAGGATGACCTTGTCCCGTTGGGCCGCGGCCAGATTGCGGTAGGCCTCGCGCGCTTGGGTCAGGCGCAGCAGCCGGGTGCGCGGCGTGGCGCGGGCCTCGTCGGGCTGTTCCTCCGCCTGCATGAAGAGCAGTTCGGCCATGACCGACAGCGCGGCTTGATAGGCCTCCTCTTCGGGCGGGCGCGCGGCCTCGCCTTCGGCCTCGGCTTCGGGCGGCGCGCTTCCGTCGTCGGGCGCGGGCAGCGCGCCGAGGGCCTCTTTGCCGGCCAGCGCCTCTTCCGTGGGGGACGCGGCTTCGGGCGGCGTCCATTTGGGGATGGGCACGGGCTTGTTGCGGGCCAGCAACTGCAACGCGCGGCGCACTTCGGGGTGTTGGGGCGAGAATTGCAACGCGCGTTGGGCCAGACGCATGGCCTCGGATTGGCGTCCCACCCGTTGCAGAAGGGCAATGGCGTAGAGAAAATGCGGCATGGCCTCGTATTTGCGTCCCAATTTTTGGTAGGCCAGGGCCGCGTAGTAGTGCGGCTCCAGATAGGACGGCGCCAAGCGCGCCGCTTGCTCCCACAGGGCGATGGCTTTGTCCCACTGCTCGCTGCGCGCGTAACGCTCGGCCGCGGCCATAGCCGCCTCGACCGCGGCTTTTTCGCTGCCCAGCCGCTCCAGAATTTGCGCCAGTTTTTCCCAGGGCGCGGCTTCGGTGGGTTCGGCTTCCGCGGCCCGGCGGTACACCTCCGCGGCTTCCCGCAATTGGCCCAGGGAAAACAGGGCCAGGCCCAGGTTGACCAGGGCCCAGTAGTCTTGCGGTTTGAGGGCCACCGCGCGGGCGTAAGCTCGGGCGGCTTTGTCCCAATCCAAATTCCAGGCTGCGGTGTGGCCGGCGTCCATCGCGGCCTGGAAGGCTTGCTCTTTCTGCGTGGCCGAGATTTGCGGCTGGCTCATGAAAACGCTCTCCAGAACGGGCGACACATCCCCTCTCCCTCCAAACCCGGCACTTGTGGGAGGGTTCGCGGACCGTCCGCGCTCCGCCTCGCGACCCGCGAGCGGGCCGCGGCGCGGCGGGCATCTGTAGCCCTAAGTATAACGCACTTTCCGCGCCGCGGCGGGACGAAAAAAGCCCTCGGCTGGGCACCGAGGGCTGGCGTGTGGGCGCGGAGGGACTCGAACCCCCGACCTCCTCAATGTGAGTGAGGCGCTCTAACCAACTGAGCTACGCACCCGTTTTCTGGCGCCCCCTATTATACAGCCCTGCCGGGAATTTGGCAAGGCCCGCGGCGAGACGCGCGCAGGCAGACCCTGTAGAAATAGCCGTTTGGTGCAAACCCCTCCCATCCCCCGCGGCGG
>JAADEN010000236.1 GCA_013153375.1 Chloroflexota bacterium
AGACGAACGGTGGCCATGATTCTATAAACCTCTGGGCCTCGGGTTTCGAAATTCTGGAGCCTGCAAAATTCTCAAAGTCCGCCTCGGCAAAAGCACGATAGCACGGAACTCATGCTATGTCAAGGCTTCAACCCCAGCGCCTCAAAGCGGGCCATAGGCGCGGTTTCCTACGACTGCGCGGCTCGACGCGGCGGCTCGCCGTCCCGGGGCACTTCCACCTGCCGGCGCAGCCCGTGGGCCCGCCGCCCGCCCCGGTACGCGGCGATGATCTCGGCCATGATGCTCACCGCGATCTCCTGGGGCGTCTCCGCGGCGATGTCCAGCCCGATGGGCGCGCGCACGCGCGCGATGGCCTCCTCGGACACGCCGCGCTCCCGCAGGGCCTGGACCGTGGTCAGCCAGCGCCGTCGGGAGCCGATGACGCCGATGTACGCGGCCGGGCTGGTCAGCAGCGCGGGCAGCGCGTCCACATCCACCGGGCTGCCGCGAGTCACCAGCGCGATGTAGGTCTGCGGGGTGATGGTCAACCGCTGCGGCAACTCGCTCACCGGCCCAGGCAGACACTCGTCCGCCTCGGGGATGGCCTCGGGCGTGCACAACTCCGCGCGGTCGTCGCTGACCACCACCCGAAAGCCCACCCACTTGCCCAACTCGGCCAACGCCCGGCCCACATGTCCCGCGCCCACGACCACCAGCGTGGGCGGCGGTTGGACGGGTTCCACATAAATATGCATCTCGCCTCCACACACGCCGGGATCCCCGCGCTTGGGGTCCACCAGGCGATACTCCAGCAAGCGGGGGCGCCCCTCGCGCAGCGCGTCCAGGGCCTCTTGCACCACCCGATGTTCGGTCTCGCCCCCGCCCACGGTGCCGACGATGCGTCCGTCGGGATAGACCAGCATCTTGCTGCCCACCCGCCGGGGCGTCGAGCCCCGCGTGGCCACCACGATGCACAGCGCCACGGCCTGCCCCTGGCGCAAAGCCTCGTGCAGCGCCGGGAACACACGATGCTCTTCCATGCCATCACTCCTTGCGACGAGTCCACATGTGCGTAGGCTATTGTACTGCGTTCGACGGCCGCGGCCGCGAAATCCGCCGAGTCCCTCTTGCATTCTGGAATCAATTTAGTTATAGTTAAGTGTGTGTAAATCCTTCGTTCTTTCAACGCCGAAAGACCACCTTTTTTGGCGAAGCGCGCCGTTCTGACACGGTGAGGAGGTTAAAAATGAAATCATGGCGTTCCTGGCTGTGGATCCTGCTGTTGGTCGCCCTGGTGGCCATCCCCCTCGGGACCGCAGCCGCCTACAGCGGTTTTCCTTTCTTCTTTATCAAGGAGGTCAACGCGACGGAGCATTGGGTTGAAATCGAGCCGCACAACTTCCCGCCGAACGACACCTTCGTCGTGCGCATGGGCCCCATGGGCACGCGCGGGGTGAACGGCTGGGTGGTCGGCACGGTCACCACCGACGCCAGCGGCAACCTGAGCCAGACCCGCTTCCCCATCCATCCCTATGTGTGGGACCAGTACATGGTGGCCATTCGGCTGGAGAGCCCAACCTCGGGCTACTACGCGTACAACTGGTTCTACAATGTGACCAGCCGGGCCGCGGGCTCGGGGTCGGGCGGGCCGGCGGGCTATTACGGCTTCCCCTTCTTCTTCATCCACGCGGTGGAGAAGGACACCAGCGTCACCATCAAGGGTTACAACTTCCCGCCCAACGACACCTTTGATGTGTACATGAACTACATGGGCACCCGCGGCGTGGGCGGCATCAAGGTGGCCACGGTCACCACCGACGCCAGCGGCAACCTGAGCGCGGACACCTTCGACATTCCGCCTCAACTGCAGGGGCAATATCGCATCGCCATCCGGCTCCAAAGCCCGACCACGGGCTACTACGCGTACAACTGGTTCTACAACACCACCGCGACGGTTCCGGTGCCCTGAGGTCCTGACGGACCATCCTGAATCCAACCGACGGGGTAGTCGTCGAGGCTACCCCGTCGGGCGTTAATCCCGCGGGGTGGGGTTGGGGGACTGCTCCGCGGGGGCCGGGCGCACATTGGCGGCCAACAAAATCAGTCCGGCCGCCACCAGAACCTCCAGGCGATAGGCCGCGAGGTATCCTTGCGCCCCGCCGCCCAAACTGGTCGCGATCGCGCCCACCACCGCGCCGGCCAGCAACTGGCCGATCTTGGTGACCAGGGAGATCGCGGCCTGGGCCGAAGCCCGCTCCTCCAGCGGCGCCTCCTGGATCATGATGTAGCGGATGGGCGCGCCCAGCAGCGCGGCCAGGCCCAAACCGGCCAGTCCCGCAGCCAGATAAAAGGAAAGTGCAGACACGGGAATCCAGCCGATCATGGCCAGCCCCAGCGTGGCCAGAATGGTGCCCGTGAGCAGGACGGGCCGCGGGCCGCGGGCGTCCAGCATGCGGCCGAACAAGGGCGCGCCCACGGCCAGCGCGAGGGCCACGGGGGTCATCATGAAACTGGCGATGTGCTTGTCCACCTGCAGCACGGCCACCAACAGCGCGGGCACGAACATCAGCCCGCCCTCCAGGAACCCCGCGCCGAAGGTCAAAGCCAGGGCCAGCCGCGCCCGCAGCGTGCGCACCGCGTGGACCGGAAAAACCGGATCGGCCACCCGCTGCTCCCAAAGCCACAGCACGGGCCAGAGCCCGACGCCCAGGAGCAAGAAAGGCCAGACGCGCGCGGCCTGCAGCGCGCGCCAGCCCAACGCGAGTTCCAATTGATTGAGGCCGTAGGCCAGACTGGCCAACGCCAAAGCCAGCAACAGGGACCCCAGCGCGTCGTAAGGCTTGTTTTGCGCCGCGCGCCAGGTCGGCAGGGTGCGCTGGGCCGCGGGGATCAAAATCGCGGCCAGGGGCACCACGGCCCAGAAAATCAAGCGCCATCCGTGGGCGGCGAGCCACAGGTCGCCCACGCGCAGCAGAATGCCGCCCAGGATCGGTCCGATGAGAAAGGCCAGGCCAAAGGTGCCGCCGATGAGGCCCAGGGTGCGGCCCCGCTTCTCGGGCGGGACCACATCGCCGATGACCGCGGCCGCAATGGGGAACAAGCCGCCCGAGCCCAACCCTTGCAGCGCGCGCCCGACCAGCAGGACGGGCAGCGTCGAGGCCAGCCCCGCGGTCAGCGTGCCCAGGGTGAACAGCACCACATCGGCCACATACACACGACGGCGGCCGTAACGATCGGCCAGTTTGGCCATGATGGGCGTGCCGATGAGGTTGAACAGCAGGTAGATGGTGAAGACCCAGGAGGCCGCGCGGTCCGTGATGCCCAGGGCATCGCGGATCGCGGGCAGGGCCGGGGCCACGATGGCGATGTCCATCGCGGCCATGAGCACGCCCAAAAACAGCACGCTCAACAAGGGACCGGTGCGGGAGGCCGAGGCATCTTTCATAGCACGCTCCAGGCGGTTCCGACCCGCGGCCGGAACGGCAAGAAGTAGAACAAAGGGGCGCGAACTGCGCCCCAAGACGCCCGCGGAGGGACTCGAACCCCCAACCAACGGATCCGAAGTCCGTTGCTCTGTCCGTTGAGCTACGCGGGCACACTTCTATTTTACCATAAGGCCCCTGTCGGCGAGCGCGCCCTGGGGACGCGGGAGAAATTTCCGCCCTGGCGCGCCCCCTTGGCGGACATCGCCGTTTTTTGACACCCCCCGGCATCTGTGATACACTGCGGGGCGGCCCGCGCTTTGGGCGCGCGGCGCACTTTTTTCGTGAGGCAACGCCATGCGCAGCGTAGAATGGGATCCTCAACGCGGCCAACTGCTGCTGATTGACCAACGCCTGCTCCCGGCCGAGTTTCGGCGGGTGCGGCTGAGCACGTATCAGGAAGTCGCGGACGCCATCCGGGACATGGTGGTGCGCGGCGCGCCGGCCATCGGCGCGGCCGCGGCCTTTGGCATGGCCCTGGCCGCGCGGCAGGCCCAGGGCTCCCGCCAGGCCGTGCTGGAGACCCTGCGCCAGGCCGCGGAGGTGCTCAAGGC
>JAADEN010000207.1 GCA_013153375.1 Chloroflexota bacterium
TCTATGCCGTCGGATGAAGGGAATTCCGCGCGGTCCACGCCGTGGGTTCGCTGCCATCTGGCCCTTCGGCCCCGCGCCGGGCGTCAGGATCGCGGGCGCGGCTGGTCCCGCCGCGCGGCGAGCGTCGCCGCGGCCGAGCCGGTCCGGCGTCGTTGCCACTGCCCGAAGAGCCATCCCCCGACGATCAAGGCCAGGCTGACCGCGACCGCGCTCCATTTCAACGCGGTGCTGAGGCCGGCCAGCCACGCCAGCGCGTCCCAGCGGCGGGGGTACGCCCACAGCAGCACGCTCAACAGCAGATTTTCGAGCCAGTCGGTCAGCACCGCCAGGGCCGGGATCCGCCATAGATGCGGCCGCGTGGGATGGACGCGCAGCAGGAGCAGGGCCAACAGGGTGCCGTAGAGCAGGGGATAAAGGCCGTCGGCCAGCAGATGGGCCAGAATGAAGCGGAAGCGGTCCGCGGCCCAGGGAGCCAACAGCGCGTACGCACGAGCGGGCGTGTAAAAGAAGAGCATGTCGGGCGCCTGGGGCTCCGCCGCGGCTTCGAGGCGGAGGAGGCGGCCCAGCACCTGCCCGTAAACCAGGGTGACAACGGCCAACCCCGCGATGATGCGGGGGCGAGCCCAGGTTCGCAACTTGGAGACGATGGGGGTGTTCATGCGCGCCTTGTCCCAGGGGCGGGGGAGACGGCCTGCGGGTGGCGCCGAGAATCTACGCGGCGTCCGAGGCTGCGGCGTCGTGCTCTTCGCCGTTGGGGCCGCGCGACGCGGGCGCCTCGCGCGTCCACGCGCTGGACTTGGGATGCAGATGCCCGGTGAGCAAAGTCGCGGCCACTTCGGCCAGCCGTTGCTCCAGGGTGGTGAAACTGTGCGCGGTGGTACGCATCAAGCCGACCACGCCGAAGGTGTTTCCGCCCCATCGCAGGGGCAGTAGCAGCGCGACCTGTCCCAAGGTCCGCACGGGGAATTTCTCCAGCGCGGGGCGTTGGATGAGCAGGGCTTCGCCCGACAGAAGCACCAGTTCGCTCAGGCCGTCCTTCCAGGTGCTGTGGGCCGCGTCGCGCACCCAGCCGGGGGGAAGGTTGTAGTAACTCACCAGGCGCAGGGTGGACGCGGGCGGTTCGCCCACCCGCAGCACCAACCATGAGCGCTGCGCTTGTACCAGCCCGACCAGGGCCTGCATGAACTTGGGAAGCAGCAGGGTGCGCCGGGGCGTTTCGCTCACGAAGCGAGCGATGCTTTGCAGGGCCGCGAGTTGGCGCTCGACGCGGCGAGTCTCCTTGCGCAGGCGGCGCACCTGGGCCAACGCGTCCTGATGCGCCAAGCGCAACCGCTGGCGATCCAGATTGCGCCGCACGACCTGCGCGATTTCGGCTTCGCTGGCCGGCCACAGGATGAAATCCGTCGCGCCCAAGCGCAGGGCCTGCACGATTTCCCGCTCTTCGCCTTTGCGCGCGATGAGCACCACCGGCAGGGTGCGCGCCAGGGTTTGAATCGCCGCGATGAGATCGCGCCCGCTCAGGTCGGGCAGGCGCGTGTCCACCAGGATCACATCGTAGGGCCGCCGGGTGACTTCCAGGATGGCTTCCTGTACGCTGTGGACGGCCACGATTTCCACGCCATCGGGCGCGAGGCCGCTTTCGGTGATGGCGCGTATCAGATCCATGTCGTGGGTCACCAGCAACAGGCGACCGCGAGCCAAGGGCGCAGTGCTCATACGCGGTCCTTTTCGGGGGTGGTCGCCGATCGTGACGCGGCATCGTCGGACGCGGCTTGGGCCGGCCCTTCCGATGCTTCCGGCGCATGATCCGCGGCGTCGGCGGTCTCTTTGCTGCGCAAATGCGGGAAGAGAATGACCTCGCGAATGCTGCGTTGATCGGTGAAGAGCATGGTCAGGCGGTCGATGCCCATGCCGAAGCCCCCGTTGGGCGGCATGCCGTAGCGCAGGGCCTGCAGATAGTCCTCGTCCATGGGGTGGCGCTCTTCGTCGTCGGTGGTGTACGCCCGGCCTTGCTCGATGAAGCGGGCCTCTTGCTCCAGGGGATCGTTGAGTTCGGTGAACGCGTTGCCCAACTCCATGCCCCCCATGAAGAGTTCGAAACGCTCCACGGTCTGGGGATCGTCGGGCTTGCTTTTGGCCAACGGCGAGATGTCGCGGGGGTAGTCGTACACGAAGGTGGGCTGGATCAGTTGGGGCTCGACAAAGGTGCTCAGCATCCAATCGAGCAACTTGCCCCAGGTGGGCTTGGAGGGCGGTTCGTGGCCCTGGGCGCGCAGGGCCGCTTCCAGGCTTTCGAGGGTGCGATGTTGGTGGATGTCAATGCCGGTGGCTTCCAGCAGCGCGTCGCGCATGGTGATGCGCCGCCAGCGGGGGGCCAGGTCAATGGTGTGGCCCTGGTACGAGAATTGTTGCCGTCCAAGCACCTCTTGGGCCACGGTGCGCAGCATGTCCTCGACAAAGTCCATCACCGTGAAGTAGTCCGCGTAGGCCATGTAGAATTCCAACTGGGTAAATTCGGGGTTGTGCTTGAACGAAATGCCCTCGTTGCGAAAATCCCGCCCGATCTCGTACACCCGCTCGAACATGCCCACCAGCAGCCGCTTGAGGTACAACTCGAACGAAATGCGCAAATACAACTGTTGTTTGAGTTGATTGTGGTAGGTCACAAAGGGCCGGGCCGCCGCGCCGCCATAGATGGGCTGCAAGATGGGGGTTTCGACTTCCAGGAACCCGTGCTGATCCAGGTAAGCGCGCAAAGCGCGCACAATTTTGGCCCGAGTGCGAAAGATTTGACGGACTTCCGGGTGCACGGCCAGGTCGGCATAGCGTTGGCGATAGCGCAGTTCGGGGTCCGAGAAAGGCGAATGGCGGGTCTTCTTGTCGGGCGGCAGGGGGGTGATGGCCTTGGCCAGCATCTTGAAGTCCAACACCCGCAGCGTGGGTTCGCCCGCGCGGGTGCGGAACATTTCGCCGTGGGCCTGCACGAAGTCGCCGATGTCGAAGAACTTGTTGAAGAACTTGAGCCGGTCCTTGCCCAACTCGTTGACCCGCAGGAACAATTGGAGCCGGCCGTGCTCGTCTTCGATGTGGGCGAAGGTGATTTTGCCCATCTGGCGGATGGCGCGCAGGCGGCCGGCCACGGTCGCGGTCACAGGCGGGGCTTCGTCGCCCTGGGCTTCGGCCTGGAGGAAGGCCTCCAGCGCCTGCCGGGTGGTGTGGGTGCGCTCGGCCCGGTTGGGGTAGGGCTCGATGCCCAATTCCCGCAATCGTTCGATCTTTTGCAGTCGTTCGCGCTCCAACGCGCGATACTCCCGAGGGCTCATGGTTCTCCTCGGTCTCCTGGTGAAGTTGGACCGCGCTGCCGCGCAGTGCAAAGGATGCAACGCGCGAGGGGGTCTCGCACGCGGCTCCTCTCCTCGCCCTATGCGAGGAATTATAACATGTCTTGGGCCGTCTGAGGCTCTATTGGACGCCCCAGAAAGCCCTTCCAGGCCCTGAACCCGGCCTCAAAATCTTCCCCCAAATCGAAGGCTCAGGGATGGATCGGCGTAGGCGTCGCGCCGCTCCACAGCCCTCGTTTGGCCGCGCGGGCCTCGGCTTCGGCGGCCAGAAATTCGGGGCCGCAGGCGTGGTCGGTCACATAGTACCAGGCCAGGCCCTCTTTCAAGAGTTGCAGGTTGACGAACACATCGTCCACGATGACATAGCGCAGCAAACGGCCGTAGTGGTCGTGGTCTTCCGAGTTCGGGTCCCACACCAGGGTGACGATCTTGCCGCTGACCAACTCCTGATTGCGCCGCTTGGCCGCCATGCCCCACGGATGGGCGGGCTCGTTCCCGCGGCGTTTGGTCTCGGGCGTATCGATGCCCTGGTAGCGGATGCGATAGACCTGGTAGCCGATCTTGACGGTGATGGTGTCGCCGTCGTGCACTTGCAGCACGCGGGCGCTCACCCGCGGCGCGTCCGGCGGGATGCACGCGAAGTCCGGGCCTGGGGGCAGGGTGGGCG
>JAADEN010000059.1 GCA_013153375.1 Chloroflexota bacterium
GGCGCGCGATCCTGCCGCGCGGCGCGCAACCAGGGGATGCGCTCCAGCGCGAAGGCCAGGCCGAACAGCGCGGGTCCGACGCCCCAGGGCAGCCAGCCGGGGCTCTGCGCGGGCGGCGTGAACCAGCCCAGGCGCAGCCCCGCGCCCCACAGCGCCGCGGGCAGCGCGAACAGGCCCGTAGCGACGAGGATTTGGGAGCCACGGGGGGCCGTGGCCAGGGTTTCGGGCCCGCGCGGCCAGTGCCGCCACGCCAGGGCCAGCAGCAGCGCGTAGAGCAGGGCCAGGGCGCCCGTCTCCGCACTCGGCGGCCAGGGCCAGGACGCCAGCACCGCCGCGCCGGGCGTGAAGGGCCACAGCAGGGCCGGTCCGACCAGGAGGACGGCCAAGCCGCCCGAGAGCCAGGGATCGGGGATGCGCATGAGCCCTTCCAGGCTGAGACCGGCCACGAAGAGGAGCAGCCACCAGGCCTGGGCTCCCTGGGGATCGTGTTGCGCGGCCAGCATGACCAGCGCGGTGGCCGTGGTGGTCCAGCCTCGTCGGCGCACCGCGGGGTCGAGGGTGCGCAAGGCCCGCACCGCGGCGACCAATCCGACGCCCGCGATCGCGAGCCGAGCCGGAGAGGATAGGTCCCCCGCGGGCGCGTGCAACCACGGC
This sequence comes from Chloroflexota bacterium, assembly GCA_013153375.1. GTDB lineage: Bacteria > Chloroflexota > Anaerolineae > Anaerolineales > DRMV01 > JAADEN01. The sequence goes on from JAADEN010000059.1 coordinate 655, forward strand.
ACCAGGGTTACGGCCCAGGGCATCCAGAAGAGCCAGCGCCCCGCGGGCGCGAAGGCCGAACGCGCGGGATCGCCCTGCCGCGGCGAGGCCCAGGCCCGCAGCAGCATAGCGCCGGCCCAGACGAGGCCGGCTTGGGAGGGCTCCAGCCGCGGCGCGGCCAAGGGGACGGCCCAAAACAAGGCCCGCACCGCGGTGCGTTGCCAGGCCGCGCGGCGGGCCCGGTTGGTTGCGTGGCCCTGGAGTTCCACGCCCAGCACCGCGGCGTCCACCGCGGCCCAGGCCAGAGCCGTGGCCCAGCCCTGGGTCGCGGTGAGGGCGGTCAAACTGCCCACCGTGAGCAGCAGCCAGGCGCTCCAGGGCCGCGGGTCGGTCACCGAGGCCGTGGGCAGGGGGTACGCGCTGCGCGCCAGGCCGGCCCAGGAGGCGGTCAGCAGGGCCAGCCCTGCGGCCCAGGTCCACGGCGAGAGGTGGCTCCCGGGCGGGCTCAGCACGGGGGACCACACGCCGGGCCAGACCAGAACGCGCGGCGTGCTGGGATACGCCGCGGCCCAAAGCAAGGTCATGAGCAGGGCTGTGGCCAGGGCCAGCCACCACGCGGCTTTGAGGCGCGGGCGCACCACCGCCAACGCGGTCATGCCGCCTGCGGCCAGCAACGCGATGATCCACAGCCAAAGCAACATGTTCATACGCGGCGATTATACCAGGGCCGCGGCGCGTGATTGCGCCGCGCAGCCCTGCCGTGATCTGCTTTCCGCCCCCTGCTCCGGGCGCGCCAGGGATTCTCGTTTCGTCCCTTCCCCCCGAGGGCAGGTAGTGATAGAATTGCGTTCATCGAACCGCAGGTGGTCACGAGCCCTTCCGTTCGGGCGGCAAAATCGCGAAAAGTCGCCCAAAATCGCGGGCTCGGACCGCGGAAAGGCGTTTTTTCTGGAGCCAAAGCGCGCGGTGGGCCATCCCCGCGCGGCGCGGCGATGTGAGGTGCCATGTCCCGTATTCTGGCCCTGGAATCCTCGTGCGACGAGACCGCGGCCGCGGTGGTCGAGGACGGCCGCCGCATCCTCAGCCATGTGGTCGCGTCCCAGGCCGCGTTGCACGCCCAGTTCGGCGGCGTGTTCCCCGAGGTCGCGTCGCGGCAGCACATCCGCGCCTTCTACCCCGTGGTGGAGCAGGCCCTCAAGCAGGCCAAACTGCGCCTGGCCGAGGTGGACGCGCTGGCCGTGACCCGTGGGCCGGGCCTGCCCGGCTCGCTGCTGGTGGGCGCGAACTTCGCCAAGGGACTGGCCCTGGCCACGGGGTTGCCCCTGCTGGGCGTGCACCACCTGGAGGCCCACATCTACGCCGCGTGGCTGCACTTCCCCGACGAGCAGCCCCGGCCCGAACCCGAGTTCCCCCTGGTGGCCCTCATCGTGTCGGGCGGCCACACCGAGTTGGTGCTCATGGAGGGCCACCTGCGCTACCGACGCCTGGGCGGCACCCGGGACGACGCCGCGGGCGAGGCCTTCGACAAGGTGGCCCGGCTGCTGGGCTTGGGCTACCCTGGCGGCCCGGCCATCCAGAAGGCCGCGGCCCAGGGCGCCCCGCGCGCGTTCGCGTTCCCCCGGGCCCGGCTGCGCGGCTCGTGGGACTTCTCCTTCAGCGGCCTCAAGACCGCGGTGCTGCGGGAGGTCCGGCGGCTGGAGCGGGCCGGTCGCGCCCTGCCCCTGGCCGATCTGGCGGCCTCGTTCCAGGCCGCAGTGGTGGATGTGCTGGTGGACAAGACCCTTGCGGCCGTGCGGGAGTTTGGCGCCCGATCCCTGTTGGTGACCGGCGGCGTGTCGGCCAATACCCTGTTGCGCACCCGCATGGTGCAGGAGGCGCCCGTGCCCGTGCACATCCCGCCCCTGGCCCTGTGCACCGACAACGCGGCCATGGTGGCCGCGGCCGCGCAACGCCGTTTCGACGCCGGCTTCGTGGACGACCTGGCCTTCGATATTATGCCCTCGTGGTCGCTTTGGGAATTGCCCCGGCCCGAGGAACCAATCCCCCAACCCCAAGCCTAAAACCTCAACCCCACAGCAGGAGTGACGACCATGCGAATCGTAGTCTTAGGCGGCGCGGGCAAGATGGGCAGCATTGCCGTGCAGACCCTGGCGCAGGACGCGCGGGTGCACGAGGTGGTGCTGGCCGACTACAACCTCGAGAACGCGCGCGCGGTGGCCGAGGTCATCGGCAGCCCCAAGGTGCAGGTGTCCTTCGTGGATGTGACCGACCCCGAGGGGCTGCGCGCGGTGCTGCGCGGCGCGGACGCGTGCGTGAACGCGGTGGTGTACTACTTCAACATGCCCATCATGGAGGCCTGCCTGGACGAAAAGGTGCCCTATGTGGACATGGGCGGGCTGTTCCACGGCACCCGCAAGCAGTTGCAGTTGCACGACCGCTACGCGGCCGCGGGCGTGGCCGCGGTGCTGGGGATGGGCTCCGCGCCCGGCATCCCCAATGTGCAGGCCCGCTACGCCGCGGACCGGCTGGACACCCTGGAGTACATCCGCATCTACGACGGCATCCTGCCGCCGCCCGAGGACGAGGTACGCTTCACTTACGCGGTGCCCACGATTTTGGACGAGATGACCCTCTCGCCCATGGTGTACCGGGACGGCGAGTTCGTGGAGATGCCGCCCCTGAGCGAGTTCGAGGACTACTGCTTCGTCGAGCCTCTGGGCGTGCTGCCCATGCATTTGTCGCTGCACTCCGAGGTGGCGACGCTGCCCCTGTCCTTCCAGCACAAAGGCGTGCGGGAGGTGTTCTTCAAGATCAACTTCTGGGGCCTGAGCCGCACCGCGGTGGAAAAACTGAGCGTGTTGGCCGAGTTCGGATTGCACAAGAAGGAGCCCGTGCGCACCAAGCGGGGCGTCGAGGTCAGCCCGCGGGAGGTGCTGGAGGCCGTGCTGGAGCCGTATGTGCCGCCGGTGACCGCGTTCCTGGCACCGCCCACGCGCAAACCGCCTCAGTGGGTGAAGGAGATCGTCACCGAGGTCAAGGGCACCAAGGACGGCGAAACGGTGGTCTATCGCCTGGGCACCACGACGGTCAAAGGCGCGCTGCCCACGGGCGCCGCGCCCGCGCTCACGGCCATCTGGCTGGCCCAGGGCCGGGTGCCCGCGGGGGTGTACCCGCCCGAGCAGGTCATCGAGCCCGAGCCCTTCTTCGACGAACTGGCCGCGCTGGACATCCTGACCACCGTGGGCGTGACGCGACCGTTGAAGGGGTAGTGGGGAGCGGTGCGCGGTCCGCAGTCCGCGGTGCGCAGTGCGCCGGGGCGCCCCTACCGGCTGACGGCTGACGGC
>JAADEN010000219.1 GCA_013153375.1 Chloroflexota bacterium
GAAAATTCAAGTCGATATCCTCCAGGCCGTCCAGAACATTGAAGACGAAGATACTCGCGCCGAACTTCAGGCCGCGCTGGCCCCCTATTTGTCCGAAGAGTCGCGCTTACAACGCCCTGACGACGAGGAAACACGAACCACGGATGCACACAGACAGGGACGGGAACGGAAGAACACGGACTTATCGGGAAGTTGATGATTGGTGGTTGGAAGTTGGCCTCGAAATTGCCATCTTCCATCCTTCATCCTCCAACTTCCTCTCCGCTCCCTGCTCCTCACTTGCGCTTGGTCCATCGTCACCCCTCACCGAGTGGTACAATAAGCCCATGACGCAACCCGGCGGCCCGGCCCGAGCGGAGCGGGTTCCCCACCACCCCTGCAGGGCCGCCTCTGCCGCCAAGCAAGGAGAAACCACCATGCGCGACTTCCTCTTTCGTGGCTCCCTCGCTCAGTTGGACCCCGACCTGTACGACCTGACCCAGATCGAGGCCGAACGGCAGTACCGGGTCCTGATCCTTATCCCCAGCGAAAGTTATGTCCCGTTGGCCATCCGCGAAGCCCTGGCCAGCGCGTTCCACAACATTTACGCGGAGGGCTACCCGCCCGAGGCCACCCGCTTCATGACCGAAGACGAGATTTTGGACTACAAGATGCGGCTGGCCGAGTATCGCCGCTTCTCCGACCCCCGCTATTACAAGGGGGTGGAGTACGCGGACATCGTGGAGGCCCTGGCCCGCCGCCGGGCCGCGGAACTGTTCGCCGCGACCACGCCCGACTACGACCCCGAAGACATTTATGTCAATGTACAACCCCTGTCGGGCGCGCCGGCCAACAACGCGGTCTATACCGCGCTGCTCAAGCCCGGCGACACCATTTTGAGCATGGATCTGATCTACGGCGGGCACCTGAGCCACGGCTCCAAGGCCAATCGCACGGGCAAACTCTACAATGTGGTGCACTACACCATCGACCCCACCACGGGCCAGATCGACTACGAGCAAATCGAGGCCCTGGCCAAGGAGCACAAGCCCAAGATCATCATCGCCGGCTATTCGTCCTACCCGTGGCAGGTGAACTGGCAGTGGTTCCGCCGCATCGCGGACGAAGTGGGCGCGTATCTCATGGCCGACATCTCGCACATCGCGGGGCTGGTGGTCGCGGGCGCGTATCCCACGCCCGTGGGTTGGGCCCACATCATCACCACCACCACGCACAAGACCCTGATGGGCCCGCGCGGCGCGATCATCCTCACCACCGAGCCCACCCTGGCCCGGAAGATCGACCGGGGCGTGTTCCCCGGCGAGCAGGGCGGGCCGCATGTGAATGTGTTCGCGGCCATGTCCCTGGCCTTCAAACTGGCCCGCACGCAGCAGTTCAAGGAAATGCAGCACCAAATCGTCAAGAACGCGGTGGTGCTGGCCGACCGCCTGGCCGAGCGGGGCCTGCGCATCGCCTACGGCGGCACCAACACCCACCTGCTGAATGTGGACATGAAGTCCGTGCGGGGCGCGGACGGCACCACCCTGTCGGGCGACCTGGCGGCCCGCATTCTGGATGTGGCCGGCATCGTGGTCAACCGCAACACCATCCCCGGCGACCGGAGCGCCAAGAACCCCTCGGGCATCCGCCTGGGCACGCCGTGGATCACCCAGCGGGGCTTCCGCGAGGACGAGACCCGGCAGTTGGCCGACATCATCGCGGACCTGCTGCTGGCCGTGGAGCCTTACGGCGTGCAGGGCAAGCAGCGGGCCAAGGTGGACTACGCCGCGCTGCGCGACGCCAAACTGCGGGTGCGGGACCTGGCCTTGCAGGCCGGCATCGAGGTGGAACCGCCCGGACGGCATGGCTATCCGCACTTCTTCTACGCGGACGACAAGCCGCGCCGCGAGGGCCCGTACACGGTCCTGGCCGTGGGCGGCCCGCGCGCCCGCCAGTTCCTGGACTTCGTGCTCAGCGCGGACATCGAGGCCCTGGAGCCGGGCCAAAGCGCGGCCACCCTGTTGCCCGTGGGCCCCGAGGAGCACATCCAGGCCGTGGTCACCGCCACCGACGACCCGCATCGCTTCCACCTGACCGTGCCCGCGGAGCAGGCCCCGGCCGCGGCCGACTTCCTGCGGGCCCTGTCCGACGGCTACATCGCGTTCGGCGACGACGACCTGCGGCGCAAGATCCCCGGCCCCGTGTGGGTGGACGAGGACCCCGAGGCCGAGGTGGTATCCGAGGCGCCGGGCGAACCCATCGCGGCCACCAAACCGTACTTCATCGGCATCCAGCGGCACGACATCCCTGAAGCCGCGGCCAAAGAGGACTTCCACTGGGAAGAGCCCGAGCAGGGCGAACTCAAGCGCACGCCCCTGTACGAACTGCACAAGCAACTGGGCGCCAAGATGGGCGCGTTCGCAGGCTATGAGATGCCCCTGTGGTATTCGTCGGCCAAGGACGAGCACCTGGCCGTGCGCACCGCGGCGGGCGTGTTCGACATCGCGCACATGGGCGTGTTCGAACTCAGCGGGCCCGACGCGCCCGCGTTCCTCGACAGCGTGCTGGGCAACGACATCGGCAAGCTCGCGGTGGGCGAATCGGCCTACAGCCACCTGCTGGACGCGGACGCAGGCGTCATCGACGATGTGATGGTCTATCGCGTCGGCCCCGAGACTTTCTTCCTGGTGGTCAACGCGGCCAATGTGGCCAAGGACTGGGTCTGGCTGCACCTGGTCAAAGACGGCAAAGTGCGGGTGGACAGGGAACGGCCCTGGGCCCTGGCCTTTGGCCGCGGCGTGCGCATCCGCGATTTGCGCGACCCGGCCGCGGGGCTGGACCGCCGCGTGCTCATCGCCATCCAGGGCCCCCGCTCGCTGGACGCGCTGCTGGCCCTGGGCGCGGACGAGGCCACCAAGGCCAAACTGCGGGGCCTGAAGTGGGCGCAAATCACCCCGGCCATCCTGGGCGGGTTCGACATCCAGATTCTGGACCTGTATGTCTCCCGCACGGGCTACACGGGCGAACGCCGTGGGTACGAACTCTTCGTGCATCCCATGCAGGCCGCGACCCTCATGGCCGCGCTGCTGCAAGTGGGCGCGGACCTGGGCGTCAAGCCCGCGGGCCTGGCCGCGCGCGACTCCCTGCGCACCGAGGCCGGCCTGCCCCTCTACGGCCACGAACTGGGCGGGCCGTTCAACCTGGGCGTGGGCGACGCGGGCCTGAGCAAGTATGTCAAGGTGTACAAGCCCTGGTTCATCGGCCGTGAGGCCTTCCTGGAGCAGGAAGCCCGCCGCACCAAAGAGGTGGTGCGCTTCGAGGTCACCGAAAAGCCCAGCCCCATGGCCCATTTGGGCGACCCGGTGCTGGATCGGCGGGGCAAGGTCATCGGCGTGGTGACCAGCAGCGCGGTGGGCACCAACGGCTATCAGGTGGGCCTGGCCTATGTGGACCGCAAGTACACCGAGGAGGGCACGCCGCTGTACATCCTGACCGGCGCGCATCGGCAGACCAAGGCCCCCAAGGCCCCGGCCGAGTTGCAGCCCGGCGACAAAGTGCCCGTGCCCGTGCCCGCGGTGGTGGGCAAGCGCTTCCCCAAGAAGTTTGTGTGAGCGGCAGGGGGCCTGGCACGCGCCTCCCCTTCTGGCCGATCAACGCCTCTCCCAAACCCTCTCCCCTCGTAGGGGAGAGGGTTTTGTTTTGATGGAACGAAAAGCAAAGCGCAAGAAGTGGAAAGGAAACCACGGATGAACACGGATGGAGGTAGAAGTTGGTGGTTGGTGGTTGGAAGTTGGCCTGCCCTGGCGACTGGCGACTGTACCTCCGGCTAACGGCTGTTTTGAAACCACGGATACACACGGATGGACACAGATGTGGATTGGAAACCGCGGATCAACGCGGATTAGGCGCGGATGAACGCGGATGGGCGGGGACGAAATACTGTCGGCTGTCGGCTGCTCCCCACCCCCCACTTTAAAGCCCTACGCCCC
>JAADEN010000022.1 GCA_013153375.1 Chloroflexota bacterium
GGCGGGAGTGCGCGCCGCGCCGGAGAGATACGCGTCCGCGGTCCGAGCGCGCACGGCGGACGCGCGCACCGTCGCGGGGCGGCGGGTCACCGTGCTCACGCTACGCCGCCGAGGGCGCGGCTCGGGCACGGCCCAACCGCCAAACAACTGGGGCCCGGCCACGGAGATGGTCCCGATGATGAGCACCCGCACCAGCCAGACCAGAATGGCCACGAACACGGGCACGATCCGGCGCACCGTCTCGGTGCCCAGCACGCTGGCCCCGGCAGGCACATGCTGCAGCAGCGCCACGCTCACGCCCCACCAAGTGAGCATGGCATTCATGCTCGCGGCCAGCAGCCAGGCGCCCAACAAATACCATGTCTCGGTGGGCTGCTCGTCGTGACGGTTGAACAAGCGGGCGATGCCGGCAAAATCGATTCCGCAGAAAGCGATGGCCAAGATGGTGGACCACTTGATGCCGAAGAAGGCCAGATCGCCCAAGAGATCGTGCAGCGCGAAATCGGTGGTGCTGTAGTTGAAGATTTCGAAGAAGAAGAGGGCGATGAGGATGAGCGCGCCGAAGATTTGTTCGGAACGAACGGGAAGGGAAGTGCGTGCGGACATGATGGACCTCCTGAAGAGAGCGCGATTTCGGACCTGTTGGTGAGGTGCCCTTTATAGTAGAACAAATGTTCTACTTTGTCAAGGGGCAATTGGGCGGGTCGGCGCGGAAAAATTCGCGCATTCGCACCTGGAAGCATTCGCATGTCCGCTTCAAAGGCAAAAGGCCGAATCTCGGCCGTGGCAGGGCTTGCCAAAGGGTGTATAATGAAAATGCCTTTGGGGATGCATGGGTTCGACGGGAGAGCGTGGGTGCCGGATGGCGAGCCGAGGTGCGCGACCTCGTAAAACCCGCGCAAGCACAAGAAGTGCCGTGCGCACTCCTGTCTCTGCTCTGCCCGTGGCTGCCTGAAGCAGCAACGGCGGAGTAGGCTCCCCATAGCCGGGAGCCCGTCCCCCGGCTCCGCGCCCCGACCGGAGCCGGTGTGGGCGGCACAAAGTCGGGGTGCCATGCCGGGCTCGCCGCGGCCCGGCGTGTAAGACCAGCGGCACCCTTGAGGCAAGGCCCCTTGCCGGTTGAGGGCGCCTCAAGGGACAGCATCAACCGGCTACGCTCGTAGAAGTCCGAGCGCCCACTCTTCCGGACGCGGGTTCGATTCCCGCCATCTCCACCAGCGCGCCAGGGCCCAGGTCCACGACATGACCTGGGCCCTACGCATTTCTGCCCGGCCGCCGCGGAGCCCGTCCCCCTGAGGCTCGACACCCCGCCATGAGGGCCGAACATGGTACAATAAACCCACTATGATCGGTGGGACGCGCCTTCTCCCCCTTCCGCGGATCGGCGGTGGGCCGCTCTGGGGCCCGGGGGTGAGCGCGCGTCGGGTTTGACCTCGCGAGGGCCGCGCGGCCCTCGTGTTTTGTTTAAATCCCCCAGCGAGGTGGCAGCCATGACCCATTACGCGTTCGACCACATCCTGAACGAAGAACATCGCATGATTCGCGACGCGGCCCGCGAGTTCGCGGCGCAGGAAATCGCGCCCGTGGCCCGAGAGTTCGACGAGGCCGAGAAGTTCCCCCTGGAGACGGTGCGCAAGATGGGGGAAATGGGCTTCATGGGCATCGAAGTGCCCGAAGAATACGGCGGCGCGGGCATGGACACCCTGTCCTATGTGCTGGCCCTGGAGGAAATCGCCAAGGTGGACGCGTCGCACGCGACCATCATGTCGGTGAACAATTCGCTGTTCAACTACGCGATCCTGACCTTCGGCACCGAGGAGCAGAAGCGCAAGTACATCACCCCCGTGGCCTCGGGCCAGGCCATTGGCGCGTACGCGCTCACCGAGCCGTCCTCGGGCTCGGATGCGGCCAACATGCGCACCCGCGCGGTGCGGGAAGGCGATGTCTATGTGCTCAACGGCCGCAAGTCGTGGATCACCAGCGGTCCGGTGGCCGATTATGTCATCGTCTTCGCCATGACCCAGCCTGAAAAGCGGCACAAGGGCATCACCGCGTTCATCGTCGAAGCCTCGTGGGAAGGCTTCATTCGGGGCAAGCAGGAAGAGAAGATGGGCATCCGGGCCTCGGCCACCAGCGAACTGGGTTTCGAGAACCTGCGGGTGCCCGTGGCGAACCGCCTGGGCGAGGAGGGCCAGGGCTTCAAGATCGCCATGACCGTGCTGGACGCGGGCCGCATCGGCATCGCTGCCCAGGCCCTGGGCATCTCGGAGGGCGCGTACGAGTACGCACGGCGCTATGTGCAAGAGCGCGAGGCCTTCGGCAAGCCCATCGGCGAGTTCCAGGGCACGGGCTTCAAGATCGCGGACATGAAGATGCGCATCGAGGCCGCGCGGTCCCTGCTCTACAACGCCGCGCTGGCCAAGGAGCGCGCCAAGACCACGGGCGAGCGCTTCACCCTGCCCGCGAGCATGGCCAAACTCTTCGCGTCCGAAACCGCGGTGTATTGCACCTGGGCCGCGGTGCAAATCCACGGCGGCATGGGCTACTCCAAGGAACTGCCCCTGGAGCGCTTCTACCGGGACGCGAAGATCACCGAAATCTACGAAGGCACCAGCGAGATCCAGCGCCTGGTCATCGCCCGGCTCGAGACGGGCCTGCGTCTGATCTGAATTCCAGGCCGCGGCCCGAGCCGCGGCCTTTTTCTCGGCAAGGCCATGAGGGAACGCATTTGCCCCCCGCCCCCGGGGTGGCGCGCCGCGCTGGACGGCTTGCCGCTGCCCGCGTGGCGCTATTACCCGCGGGTGGGCTCCACCAACGACGCGGCCTGGGATTGGGCCGTGCAGGGCGCGGCCGAGGGCTGCCTGGTGGTGGCCGACGCGCAGACCGCGGGCCGGGGCCGACGAGGGCGGCGCTGGTTCACCCTTCCAGGTCGGGCCCTGGCCTTGAGCGTGGTGGTGCGTCCCCTGCCCGGCGCGGCCGCGCGCCTGCCCCGCTACGCGGCCTGGGCCGCGCTGGCCATGGCCGAGGCCCTGGCCCAATGGGATGTGCCCGTGGCCCTCAAGTGGCCCAACGACCTGCTGCTGCACGACCGCAAAATCGGCGGCGCGCTGGCCGAAACCCGCTGGCAGGGGGACACGCCCTGGGCGGCCGTGCTGGGCGTGGGTGTGAACCTGCTGCGGGGCAGCGCGCCGCAGCCCCAGACGGTGGACTACCCCGCGGGGGATGTGGAAAGCCTGACCGGGCGGGCCTTGCCCCGCCCGCAGGTGACGGCCGCGTTCTGGCGGCGCTGGGCCTGGTGGCGGCCGCGGCTGGGCTCGCCCGCGTTCGTGGAGGCATGGCAACGGCGCCTGGCCTGGCGCGGCCAGCGGGTGCAGGTGCGCACGCCGCAAGGCGAGGTACTGGAGGGCGTGCTACAGGGCCTGGATGCAGACGGGGGATTGCGCATCCTCACCGCGGGCGGGCAGCGGGTGGTGCGTCACGCGGCCACGGTGCGGCGGATGTGACGGCCGGTCAAGGGACGCCGAGGGCCGCCTCCGCGGCCGCCTGCTGGGCCACGGGGCGAAAGGAGCGGCGATGCAAGGGCGTCGGGCCGAAGCGGAGCAGCGCGGCCCGGTGCAAAGCCGTGCCGTAGCCCTTGTGACGCCCAAAGGCAAAGCCCGGAAACGCAGGGCTCACCGCGCGCATGTAGGCGTCCCGGGCCACTTTGGCCAGGATGGACGCCGCGGCCACCGAAGCCCAATGCGCGTCGGCCTTGGCGCGGGCCCACTGGGGCACCGCGACCGCGGGCAAGCGCAGGTGATCCAGCAGCAGGTGCTCGGGCGTCAGCCCCAGCCCGGCCAGGGCCCGCTGCATGGCCCGCCGGGTGGCTTCCACCACGCCCACCGCGTCCACCTCGTGGGGCGCGGCCCAGCCCACGGCCCAGGCCGCGGCCACGGCCCGGATGCGCGCCGCGCACGCCTCCCGCT
>JAADEN010000019.1 GCA_013153375.1 Chloroflexota bacterium
CGGGTGCACGCAAACCATGTAGAAATGACCCGCTGCCGGGCGAACCCCTCCCATCCCCCGCGGCGGGCTTGCCGCCCGCCGCGCCCCCTTCCCTCCCCTCATAGGGGCGGGAAGGGGGCAGGGATGGCCTCGCGAGCAGCATAGGGCCGCTTTGGCGGCCCCTCCCCTACGAGGGGAGGGGCGCGGCCGAGCGCAGCGAGGCCGCGGGGTGGGGTTTGGCAGACTGGGCGCGAAACACGACACCGCTTCTACAATATTTGCTTGCACCCCCGCGCCCCGTCATCTTGACATGCCATCCGTGGAGGCCCATCCATGTCGCCTTTGATTCCCCCTCATGGCGGTGCGCTGGTCAATCGTCTGCTCACCGGCGCGCTGCGCGCCGCAGCCCGGGAGCAGGCCGCGCGCCTGCCCCGCATTCCCCTCTCGCGGGCCAACCTGGCCGACCTGGAGATGATCGCCATCGGCGCGTACAGCCCGCTGACCGGCTTCTTGCGCCGCGACGACTATCGCCGCGTCGTGGACGAGATGCGCCTGACCAGCGGCCTGGTGTGGCCCATCCCCGTCACCCTGGCCGTGGACGAGGCCACCGCGCGCGATTTGCGCGAGGGCCAGGATGTGGCCCTGGCCGAGGGCGACCGTCCCCTGGCCTTGATGCACATCGACGAAATCTACCCCTACGACAAGACCCGCGAGGCCCAAGAGGTCTATCGCACCACCGACGAGGCGCATCCCGGCGTGGCCCGGCTCTACGCGCAGGGGGATGTGCTCTTGGGCGGCGACATTTGGGTGTTCGACCTGCCGCGCGCCGCGCACGAAGAGTTCCCCGATTTGCGCTACACGCCGGCCCAAACCCGCCGCCTGTTCGCGGCCCGGGGCTGGAAGCGGGTGGTCGCGTTCCAGACCCGCAACCCCATCCACCGGGCCCACGAGTACATCCAGAAGACCGCGCTGGAAATCGTGGACGGCCTGTTTCTGCACCCCCTGGTGGGCGAGACCAAGGCCGACGACATACCGGCCGAAGTGCGTATAGCCAGTTACAAGGTGGTGCTGGAGAAGTACTACCCTCGCGACCGGGTGCTGCTGGGCGTGTTCCCGGCCGCGATGCGCTACGCGGGCCCGCGGGAGGCGGTCATGCACGCGCTGGCCCGCAAGAATTACGGCGCTACCCACTTCATCGTGGGCCGGGATCACGCGGGCGTGGGCAACTACTACGGCACTTACGACGCGCAGGAGATTTTCGACCAGTTCCCGGCCGAAGACATCGGCATCGTGCCCCTGCGCTTCGAGCACGCGTTCTACTGCCGGGAGTGCGGCACGGTGGTCACGGCCAAGACCTGCCCCCACGGCCCCGACGCGTGGCTGCACCTGTCGGGCACCGAGGTGCGGGCCCGCCTGCGACGGGGCGAGATGCTGCCTCCCGAGTTCACCCGGCCCGAGGTGAGCGAAATCCTCCGCGCCGGCATGCAGGCTCGGGCCACGGCTCTGGGCCAATAGGAGGCGCTTGTGAAACGCGATGTGGATGCCCTGCTGCGCGAGCAGGAGTTGGACGGTCTGGTCGTGCTCGGCCCCGGCGGGCACAATCCGTCCCTGGTGTATTTGCTCGGCCAGCCTGCGCATCTGACCGACGCGTGGGTGGTGAAGAAGCCCGACCAGATGCCGGTGCTGTATCACTGGCCCATGGAGCGCGACGAGGCCGCGCGGGTGGGCGTGCCGACCCGCGACCTGACGCCCTTTTCCCGGCGGCGTTTCCTGGACGCGGCTCAGGGCGACCCGTTCCGCGCTCAGGTGCTGCAAACCCTGGCCCTGTTGGACGACGCAGGTTTGGGCCGGGGCCGCATCGCGGTCACCGGCCGCGTCGAGTTGGGCCCCCATTTGAGCCTGTGGCAGGCCGTGCAGGCCGAGCGTCCCGGGCTGCGGGTGGAAGGGCGTCTGGCTCAGCAGATTCTGCGCACCGCGCGCACCACCAAGGACGCGGACGAGGTGGCCCGCATTCGTCGTATGGGCGCGCTGACGGTGGAGGTGGTGGGCCGGGTGATGGATCGGCTGCGCGGCCTGCGGGCTGGCTCCGACGGCCTGGTGGTGGACGCCGCGGGCGAGGTGGTGACCATCGGCCAGGTCAAAGCCTGGGTGCGCCGCTGGGTCGCGGAACTGAACGCGGAGTTGCCCCTGGCCGTGATCTTCGCCCAGGGCTACGACGCGGGCGTGCCCCACAGTACGGGCGACGATATGGCGGCCCTGCGGGTGGGCGTGCCCATCGTGTTCGACCTCTTTCCGCAGGAGGCCGGGGGCGGATACTTCTACGACTTCACCCGCACCTGGAGCCTGGGCTACGCGTCCGAGCGGGTGCAGGCTTTGCACGCTCAGGTGGAAGAAGCCTATCGGGCCGCGCTGAAGGTCTTGCGGGCCGGCCATGCGGCCGAGACGCCCTATCTGGCCGCGTGCGAAGTGTTGGAGGGTTACGGTCATCCCACCCCGCGCACCCGGCCCGGCACCCAGGAGGGCTTCGTCCACAGCCTGGGCCACGGCCTGGGCCTCGACATCCACGAGATGCCCCGCTTGGCCGCGGGGCAGCGCGACCCCCTGCTGCCCGGCATGGTGGTGACCGTGGAGCCGGGGTTGTACTACCCCCGCGACGAGATCGGCATTCGCATCGAAGACACGGTGTGGATTGACGGTGCGGGCCAGCCCCAGGTGCTGGCCGACTTTCCTCACGATTTGGTCCTGCCGCTGCGAGGTTGACGGTGGACGCCTCTTCCGGCCATGCTCCCAAGCCCGCGACCCGTAAGGCGCGGGCTTATGGCTTGTTGAGCCTGGCGCTGCTGATTCTGGGCTTCGCGCCGCTGTTGGTGCGCTACGCGCGCGAAGCGCCGGGGCCGGTCATCGCCGCGTACCGCATGACGGGCGCGTGGCTGCTGGCCTCGCTGGCGGTGCTCGTCTTGCTCGCCCGCGGGGAGCGCCCTTCGCGGGGGCGGGCCTGGCTATGGGCCGGCCTGGGCGGCGTGTGCTTCGGCCTGGATCTGGCCTTGTGGAGCACGGGCGTGGCCCGCAGCAACGCGACCACGCCCACCCTCATGGTCAACACCGCGCCCGTGTGGGTGGGGCTGGCGACCCGTTTCGTGTGGCGCGAGCCCCTGCCGCGACGGTTTTGGACCGCGGTGGCGCTGATGCTGGTGGGCGCGGCCCTGGTGCTCACCCGAGGCCGTTGGCACGCGCTCACTTGGGACGAAGGCGCCTGGTGGGGCCTGGCCGCGGCCCTGTTCTTCGCGGCTTATCAGTTGTTCGCCCAACGGGCGCGCGCCCACTTGTCCACGCCGTGGGTGTTTTGGGCGACCACCGGCGCGGCCTCGGCCGCGTTGTGGCCCCTCATCTGGCTCGCGGGCTGGCCGTGGCGGGGCTTTGCCCCTACGACCTGGGCCGCCTTGGCCGCGCTGGCCGTGGTGGTGCAAAGCGGCGGCTGGCTGTTGATCCAGGAGGTGCAGGGATTGTTGCCCGCGGCGGTCATCGCGCCCGTGCTGTTGGGGCAACCCGTGCTCACCGCGTTCCTGGCCGCCTGGCTGCTTGGCGAGCGCCTGACCTTCGCGCAGATCGTGGGCGGCGGCCTGGTGCTGGTCAGCGTGTACATGGTGGTCCGCGGCGCGGAAGACCGCGGGTAGAACGGGAAACCACGGATGAGGATTTGAAACCGCGGATAAACACGGATGGACACGGATATGCGGATGAACGCCCCCTACCGGCTGACGGCTATCTAAAAACCGCGGATGAACACGGAAGAACTTGGCCGAAAAACTACCGGCCAACGGCTATCGGCCGACGGCGGGCGCACCGCCGTGCGCCCCTACCGACCACCGACTGACGACTGTGAAACCACGGAGTTACACGGATGAGGACGGATGAACACGGGATAAAAAGTGGGGAGCAGGAAGCCCATGGCGCGCTCCGCCCCGCTCACCACTGACCGCTG
>JAADEN010000076.1 GCA_013153375.1 Chloroflexota bacterium
CGGCCTGGCCGCGGGCCCGGCGGGGGTATGCCACGGCCGCGGGCCTGGCGGCCGCGGTGGGCACGGCCTTGCTGGGCAACCTGGGCACGGTGCGGATGATCTGGCACGGCATCATCCGTTTGGGTCTGGGCGGCGCGCCCCTGCCCGACGACCTGGGCCTGCTGGCGCGCATCCCCCTGGCGCTGCACGGCGCGCTGCGCCTGCTCGCGGGCGACACCCTGCCCTACATCGCGGGCGACTGGTACTGGTTCCCCAGCCGCATCATCCCCGCGCCGGGCAGCATCGAGCCCATCACCGAGTTCCCCTACTTCACCTTCCTCTATGCGGACCTGCACGCGCACATGATCGCGCTGGGCGTGACCCTGCTGGTGTTGCTGTGGGGCTGGGCCGTGGTGCGTGCGGCCCGAGGCTGGGGTTTGGGGGACGGGCTCCGCGAACGGCCGGCCGGACGGGTAATGGCCGCCCTGTTCTGGGGCGGGCTCATCGTGGGCGCGCTGCGGGCCATCAACACCTGGGACTATCCCACCTACTTGCTGCTGGCCGCGTTGGCGTGGACCTACGCCTGGGTCTGGGTGCGGAAGCCGCGGCCTCCCTTCGGCCGTTGGGAGGCCTGGGCCGCGCGCCTGGCCGCCGCGGGCTTGGGCGTGCTGGGCCTGTACGCGGCCACGGTGGTGCTCTGGCGGCCCTACCTGAACTGGTATGCCCAGGGCTACGCGCGGGTCACCCTGTGGTGGGGGCCGACCACGCCTTTGAGCGCCTACTTCTGGCATTGGGGTCTGTTCTACTTCGTGACTTTCACCTGGCTGGTCGTGCTGCTCCAGCGTTGGCTGGCCGAGACCCCGGCCGCGGCCGGGCTGCGCTGGTGGCGGCGGGGCGGGCGTTGGGCCGTGCTCGCGGGCCTGGCCGTGGCCCTGCTCGGCCCCGTGGTGGTGCAGGCCCTGTACCGCACGCCCGTGGGCTGGGTCACCCTGCCGCCTCTGGTGCTCATCGCCGCGCTGCTGCTGCGCCCCGACCAGGACGACGCCACCCGCTTCGCGCTCACCGCCTGGGCCGCGGCCCTGAGCCTGACCCTCATGGTGGAGATCATCGTCCTGGTGGGCGACCTGGAGCGCATGAACACCGTGTTCAAGTTCTATTTGCAGGCCTGGGTGCTGTGGGCCTTCGCGGCCGCGGTGGGCCTGGCCCAGGTGTGGGAGCACATGCGCACCTGGCCGTGGCGCTGGCAAAACGCGTGGACCGCGGCCCTGAGCGGGCTGGTCTTCGGCGCGCTGCTGTTCACCTACATGGCCACCCTGGACAAGGTGCGCGACCGCATGGCGCCCGACGCGCCCCACACCCTGGACGGGCAGGCCTACATGGCCTACGCGCAATACTACGCGCCCACGGGGCTCATTGACCTGGCCGAAGACTACCGCGCCATCCGCTGGCTGCAGGCCCATGTGCAGGGCAGCCCCGTCATCGTCGAGGCCAACACGGTGGAATATCAGTGGGGCAGCCGCATCAGCATCAACACGGGCCTGCCCTCCATCGTGGGGTGGAACTGGCACCAGCGCCAGCAGCGGGGCGTCATCGTGCCCGCGGATTGGGTCACCGACCGCATCGCGGAGGTGGGCGCGTTCTACCTGGGCACCGAACGCGCGCCCGTGGAGGACTTCCTGCGCCGCTACGGCGTGGAGTACATCATCGTGGGCCAACTGGAGCGCCAGACCTACCCCGGCCCGGGCCTGGAGAAGTTCCGCCTGTGGGAAGGCGACCTGTGGCACGAGGTGTACCGCGACGGCGCGACGGTGATCTATCGGGTGCGGGCGGGGCCGTGAGTTAAACACGCCAGCCCCCAGGATGCCTGGGGGCTGCGGCATGCTCTCGTGGGGTTCACTCGACGCGCCGGATGCGTACCCGGAAGGTCGCGCCGGGGGCCTGCACTTCCACCACATCGCCCACTTTGCGACCCAATAGGGCTTTGCCCAAGGGGGATTCGTTGGAGATGTAGCCGCGCGCAGGATCGGCCTCGGCTGCGCCGACGATGGTATAGGCCTCTTCGGGGCCTCCTTCTTCGTCCTGGATGACCACCTTGGATCCCACCTGCACCTCGTCGTTGGAGGTGGGTTTTTCGATCACGCGGGCGGTGGCCAGCAGGTGTTCCAGTTCGCGGATGCGTCCTTCGACGAAAGCCTGTTCTTGTTTGGCTGCTTCATATTCGGTGTTTTCGATGAGGTCGCCGCCTTCTTGCAGGGCTTCGTGCAGGCGTTGCGCGACCTCCTGGCGTTTGACCGTGCGCAGATACTCCAGCTCTTCTTTGAGCTTACGATAGCCCTCTGGGGTCAGGTATGTAATGCTCATACGCACTCCTCGGGTCAACTCCCTTGGATCCGCGATCGGCGCGGCGTTACGACGATAGATTGGCAACGCCCGGCCTGCTCTGGCCGGGTGTGCAGGGGCATTATACAGAAAACAAACGCGGAACGCAACCCCCATTGCTTGCAATGGCCGGGGAGCATGGTAAAATATCCTTGATTCGCAAATTCCTTCGTCGTAGGAGAGCCTATGCCTGCCCTGGTCACTGTGGAAGAGATGCGCGCCCTGGAGCGCGAAGCCGACGCCCGCGGCTGGACTTACGCCCAGATGATGGAAGCCGCGGGCGCGGGCCTGGCCGAGACGGTGCAGATGCTGTACGGCTTGCTGCCCGAGCCCAAGGCCCTGGGCCTGGTCGGCCGCGGCAACAACGGCGGCGACACCCTGGTCGCGCTCGCGCATCTGGCCCAGGCCGGATGGCAGGTCACCGCCTACCTGGTGCGCCCGCGGCCTGACGATCCTTTGGTGGAACGGGTGCGCGCGGCCGGAGGCCAGGTGGTGTTGGCCGACGACCCCGACGCGGCCCCGCTGGAGAGTTTGATCGCCGCGCATCCCGTGTTGCTGGACGGCGTGCTGGGCACGGGCGCGCGGCCGCCCCTCAAGGAGCCCGTCGCCAGCATCCTGGCCCGCGCTCGCGACGCGGCCCAGGCCCACGGGGTGCGGGTGGTGGCCGTGGATGTGCCTTCGGGCATTGATTGCGACACAGGCGTGGCCGCGGCCGAGGTCATCCCCGCGCATGACACGGTGACCATGGCCGCGGTCAAGGTCGGCCTGGTGCAGCCTCCCGCGCTGACCTTAGCGGGCGACATCCATGTGGTGGACATCGGCCTGCCGCCCGACCTGCCCACCTGGAGCCGCATTCGGCGCTTCGTGCCCGACGCCGCGTGGGTGCGTGAGGCCCTTCCGCCCCGGCCCCGGGACGCGCACAAGGGCACCTTCGGCACCGCGGTGGTGGCCGCGGGCTCGGTGAACTTCACCGGCGCGGCCCTGCTGGCCGGAGAGGCCGCCTATCGGGTGGGCGCGGGCCTGGTGAGCCTGGCCGTGCCCTATCCGCTGCACGCGTCCCTGGCCGCCGCGCTGCCCGAGGCCACCTGGATTCTGCTGCCCGACGAGTTGGGCGTCATCGCGGAGCGGGCCGCGGAGGTGCTGCGGCAAAATCTGGGCCGGGCCACCGCGCTGCTGCTGGGCCCCGGCTTCGGCCAGGAGGACACCACCGCCGCGTTCCTGGCCCGGCTGCTGGGCGCGGAAGCCGAAGCCCGGCCGCGGGCCGGTTTTCTGGCCTCCGCCGAGGAGCCGGCCCGCGCGGAGCCCGTCCCCCTGCCGCCCCTGGTGGTGGACGCGGACGGCCTGAAGTTGCTCACCCGCATCCCCGAGTGGCCCCGCCGCCTGCCTGGCCCCGCGGTGCTCACGCCGCATCCCGGCGAGATGGCCGTGCTCACCGGCCTGGCCGTGAAGGAGATTCAGGCCCGGCGGCTGGCCGTGGCCGAGGAGCACGCGGCCCGCTGGGGGCATGTGGTGGTGCTCAAGGGCGCGGGCACCATCATCGCCGCGCCCGATGGGCGCACGGCCGCGGTGCCCGTGGCCACGCCCGCGCTGGCGCGCGCG
>JAADEN010000075.1 GCA_013153375.1 Chloroflexota bacterium
GGCTTTGCCGCGTTGCCTCGCGGTTCGCCTGACCGCGGCGCGCGAAACGCGGCGCGGCGGCCGGACCGCGGGTATAATGCCCTCATCTCGCTGTCTCAGGAGGCCGCCATGTCGGGCCTGCGCACCCTGTGGCGTCGCTTTTGGGCGCCCGAAGCCCCACCCGTGTTCCCGCGCGAGGCGACCTGGGTCACCCTGGTCACCACCGGCCTCATGCTGCTCGACGCCTACGACGCGCTGGGCCTGGCCCGGGAGGAGCCCGAGAGTTTCGTGCTCTACTTCGTCATCCTGCTGCTGGCGCTGTTCGTGCTGGTGCGGCGCCCGCCGCGCGACTACGGCCTCACCCTGGGCCGCTGGCGCGCCGGCCTGGCCCTCACCGCGCTCACCTGGATCGTGGGCGCGGGGCTCATCCTCTACAGCGTGCGCCACGACCCCACCATGCCGGCCTACTACCGCCCCTGGTGGAGCCCGACCTACCCGGGCTGGGTGCTGCTGGACATGGTGGGCTGGGAGTTCCTCTTCCGGGGCGCGCTGCTCTTCGCCTACGCCCGCGCGTTCGGCCCCGGCCCTGCGCTGGTGCTGCAAATGGTGCCCTTCGCGCTGCTGCACATCGGCAAGCCCGCGCTGGAGACCTACTCCACCCTGCTGGGCGGCCTGTGGTTCGGCATCATGGCCTGGCGCAGCCGCTCGGTGGTGTATCCCATCCTGGGCCACTGGTTCATCGGTTGGTTCGTGGCCTGGGCTGCGGTACACTTGGGTGGGGGATGAGGCTTCGCGAACGGCCCGCGACCGGGCCTCAAGACCTTCCACCCTTCCCCCAGGAGGCGCGGCCGTGACCCACGACTTCTTGGATCAGGCCCACATCTATGTCCGCGGCGGCAAAGGCGGCGACGGCATCGTGCACTTTCGCCGCGAGAAGTTCGTGCCCCGCGGCGGCCCCGACGGCGGCGACGGCGGCCGGGGCGGCGATGTGGTGCTGGAGGTGGATCCGCACCTGAACACCCTGGCCCACTTCCAGCATCAGCGGCGCTTCATCGCGCCCGCGGGGGGCCGGGGCGGCCCCAACCGGCGCACGGGCAAGTCAGCCGAGCCGCTGATCGTCCCCGTGCCGCCGGGCACGGTGGTGTACGACGCGGACACGGGCGAACTGCTGGGCGACCTGACCGAGCCGGGCCAGCGCCTGGTGGTGGCCCGCGGCGGCCGGGGCGGACGGGGCAACGCGCGCTTCAAGTCCGCGCGCTTCCAGACGCCCCGCCTGGCCGAAAAGGGCGAGCCTGGCGAGGAGCGCAACCTGCGCCTGGAACTCAAACTCATCGCCGATGTGGGCCTGGTGGGCGTGCCCAACGCGGGCAAGTCCACCTTCCTGGCCAAAGTCACCGCGGCCCGGCCCAAGATCGCGCCCTATCCTTTCACGACGCTGGTGCCCAACCTGGGCGTGGCCCGCCTGGACGACGAGACCACCCTGGTGCTGGCCGACATCCCGGGGCTCATCGAAGGCGCGCACAAAGGCGTGGGCCTGGGGCACGACTTCCTGCGCCATGTGCAGCGCACCCGGGTGCTCATCCACCTGCTCGACGGCCTGAGCCCCGACCCCGTGGCCGACTTCGACCAGATCAACGCGGAACTGGCCCTCTTCGACCCCGACCTGGCCCAGAAGCCCCAAATCGTGGCCTTCAACAAGATGGACCTGCCCGAGGCCCAGGCCCGCTGGCCCCAGGTCAAGGAGGCCCTGGAGGCCCGGGGCTACGAGATCTACCCCATCTCCGCGCTCACGGGCCAGGGCGTGCGTGAGGTGCTCTGGCGGGCCTACGAGATCCTGCAGCAAACCCCGCCGCCCCGCCGCGACGAGGACCTGCCCGTGTTCCGCCCCCAGGCCGAGGATCCGCGCGCCTTCCGCATCGAGCGCACGCCCGAGGGCTTCCGCATCCACTCCAAGGCCCTGGAGCGGGCCGCGGCCATGACCTACTGGGAATATCCCCAGGCCGTGCGGCGCTTCCAGCGCATCCTCGAGGCCCTGGGCGTCAAGGACGCGCTGCGGGAGGCCGGCGTGCAGCCCGGCGACACGGTCTTCATCGGCGATGTGGAACTGGAATGGCAGGAAGACTACGGCGTGGACGCCTCCTGAGCGGGCGATGGTACAATGCTCGCATCCGTGTTCTGCTGGAGGTCGCGCGGCATGAAACGCTTGGCCTGGTTGCTCACTCTGGCGTTGCTGGCGTTGGCGCTGGGGCTGTTTTTTGGGGGAACGGCTCCGCGCCCGGCCCGCGCCGCGGCGTTGGCCCAACCCACGCCCTTCCCCACGCCCACGCCCCGCGAGGACGGCGCCATCGTGTACATCGTCCAGCCCGGCGACACCCTGTGGCGCATCGCGGCCGTGAGCGGCGTGCCCATCGAGGAACTGCGGGCCCTCAACGGCCTGCGCTCCGATGTGGTCTCGCCCGGCCAACCCCTGATTTTGGGCTACGCGATGGTCGGCGCGACGCCCACGCCCGCGGGGGCCGACGCGACGCCCACGCCCGTGCTGCCCACGCCCACCGCGGTGCCGCAGATGGGTTCCATTTGCGTCTTCCTGTTCGAAGATGCCAACGGCAACGCGGTGCGCGACGACGGCGAGGCCTTTCTGGCCGGCGGCGCGGTCAGTATCCAGCGCCGCGGCGGAAAGACCCTCACCGGCACCACCACGGACGAGCCTTTGTGCTTCGACGAACTGCCGCCCGGCGACTACAGCATCGCCATGGGCATCCCCGAGGGCCTGAACCCCACCACCGCGACCAACCGCCCCCTGCGCCTGGAAGAAGGCGATACCCTCTATGTGGCCTTCGGCGCGCAGTACGCGCGGCAGGATGTGGGCCTGCTGGCCCCCCGGGGCGCGGAGGGCGGCGCGCAGGGTTCGCCCCTGCTGGCGCTGCTGGGCGCGGGCCTGGTGCTGGGCGGCCTGGCCCTGGGCTGGTACGCGTGGCGTGTCCGCCGACCTTCATACTTGCAGAAATAAGGCGGCCTTATGCTCCAACGACCCATCCGTGAACCCTACACGCGCGCCGGCGATTGGGTGCAACTGACCGCGGTGCAGGGCCATCGCTTCTTCCTCTTTCGGCTCACGCCGGGCGAGCAGTTGCACACCCACAAGGGCGTCATCGAGCACGACGCGCTCATCGGCCTGCCCTGGGGCAGCCGGGTGACCACCCACCTGGGCGTGCCCTTCTATGTGCTGCCGCCCAGCCTCTCGGATGTGCTGCGGGAGACCAAGCGCCGCACGCAGATTCTGTTCCCCAAGGACATCGGCTACATTTTGCTGCGCCTGAGCGTGGGGCCGGGCACGCACATCATCGAGGCCGGCACGGGCTCGGGCGCGCTGACCACCGCGCTGGCCTACGCGGTGGGCGACACGGGGCGGGTCTATTCCTACGAGCGCCGCGCGGAGATGCAGGCCCTGGCCCGGGAGAACCTGGCCTTGTGGGGCCTGGACGCGCGGGTGACCTTCCACCTGCACGACATCGCGGCCGGTTTCCACGAGCAGGGCGTGGACGCGCTGTTCCTGGATGTGCCCACGCCCGAGGCGTACATCGCGCAGGCGCGCGCGGCCCTGCGCCTGGGCGGCTTCTTCGGCGCGCTGGTGCCCACCACCAACCAGGTCTCGCGGCTGGTGGCCGCGCTGGAGGAGCACCACTTCGCGTTCATCGAGGTGGCCGAGATTCTGCTGCGCTTCTACAAGCCCGTGCCCGAACGCCTGCGGCCCACGGATCGCATGGTCGCGCACACGGGCTATCTCATCTTCGCCCGGCCCGTGGTCGCGCCCGAGCCCCCGGCCGACGCGTGAACTGCGCTCGCGGCGCGCGGCCGGCCCTGCCCGGAGGTCCATCCCCATGCCCCACCGCGACGACCCGCCCTGGCGTTGGCCCCCCGAGCGCCTGCACCGGGCGCTGCGCCAGG
>JAADEN010000232.1 GCA_013153375.1 Chloroflexota bacterium
TGACCACTGACCCCTCCCCACCGGCTACCGGCCAACGGCTACCGGCTCCCTACACCACATTGTATTCCCGAATCAGGCGCCCTTCGCGGAAGCGGGCCGCGTCCAGGGTGGAGACATCCACCGTGTGGGCCCGGCCGTCGAGCAAAATCTCGGCCATGAGCAGCCCGGCCACGGGGCCGTGCATGAAGCCGTGGCCCGAGAACCCGGCCACCACATGGAAGCCCTCCACTTCGGTGGGGCCGAAGACGGGATGCGCGTCGGGGGTGTTCTCGTACAGCCCGGCCACCCGGCTCATCACCCCGGCCTGCTCCAGCATGGGCATCCGTTCCATCGCGGCTTCCATGTGCACCAGTTCCCATTCGGGGTCCACGCTCTGGTCGAAGCCCGGCTTTTCGTGGGGGTTGGACATGCCCGTGAGCACGCCCCGGCCTTCGGGATGGAAGTACAGGGCCTGGGCGAAGTCGATGACGAAGGGGAAGTCCGCGGGCAGGTCGGGCAAGGGCGTGGTGGTCAGCCACTGCCGGCGCAGGGGCGTGATGGGCAGGTCCACCCCGGCCAGGCGGGCCACCACCCCGGCCCAGGGTCCCGCGGCGTTGACCACGGTGGCGGTTTGGATTTCGCCCTGGGGCGTGACCACGGCCCGCACGCGGCCGCGTTCCACCCGCACGCCAGTGACGGGCGCGTCAGTGATCAGCCGCGCGCCCAGGTCCCGGGCCCGCTGCGCGTAGCCCTGGACGATGCTGTGGGGGTCGGCCAGGCCGTCCTTGGCGTGAAAAGTGCCCGCCAGCGCGTCGGGGAAGCGCATGAAGGGCAAACGCCGACGCACCTCGTCGCCGTCCAGCCACTCGGTGGCCACGCCCAGGCGGTGCTGCAAGGCCACATTGCGGCGGAAGGTCGCCACATCCTCAGGCCGGGTGAGCACGAACAGGTAGCCGATGGGGCGATACTGGGGCGAGACGCCCGTCTCTTCCTCGAAGCGCTCGATCATGGGCAGCGAAGCCAGGGAGAGGCGGATGTTGACCTCGGTGGCGAACTGGTAGCGCACGCCGCCCGCGCAGCGGCCCGTCGCGCCGTGGCCCAGGAAGGTGTCCTTCTCCAGGAGCACGATGTCGCGCACGCCGCGGCGGGCCAGGTGGTACGCGGTGCTCACGCCCATGACGCCGCCGCCGATGATGACGACTTCCGCGGTGGTGGGCAACTCGGCCATGAAAATCCTCCGTGGGAAGGGATGTCGGCAGGCTCCGATGCAGGGTATGATACCCGGGTCACGGCAGAAGAGCAAGGCGAACCGCGGCTCTGGCGGCCCGGATGGTCTTCCCTCACCCCGGCGGCGGGCGAGCGGCCGGGGGCGAGAAGCGTGGTACAATCATACCGACCGGTCGGAATCTTTCCGCGGTCCGTGGGTGCGCGTCACCCACGATCCCACGCCCCACGAGGTGCCCATGCCCCGCCAAGGACGCAGCCAAGAAACCTACCAACGCCTGTTGCGCGCCGCGGAAGAGGCCTTTGCCCAGCGCGGCTACGAGGCCGTGAGCGTGACCGAGATCTGCCAGCGCGCCGGCGTGAGCAAAGGCGCGTTCTACCACCACTTCCCGTCCAAGCAGGCCGCGTTCCTGGCCGTGCTGCAGGCCTGGATCCAACGCCTGGAGGAGGGCCTGCGGGCCGCGCTCGCGGCCGCGCCCGACCTGGCCGAGGCGCGCGACGCGATGGCCGACACCTTCGCCCAGGCCCTGCGCAGCACCCAGGGCCGCATTCCCCTGCTGCTGGCCTTCTGGCACCAGGCCGCGCACGACCCGACCATCTGGCCCCAGGTGACCGAGCCCTTCCGCCGCTTCGAGGCCCTGCTGGCCGATTACCTGCGCCGGGCGCGGCATCCCGAGCCCGAGGCCGCGGCCCAGGCCCTGGTCGCGTTCGCGACCGGCGTGTTGCTACGGGCCGCGCTGCAAGATCCCGGAGCCGACGCGGCCGCGGTGCTGCGCCTGGGCCTGCGACGCCTGCTGGCCTCCGAAAGCCCGCGCCTGGCCCAACCGGAGGGTTCCCCATGAGCCCCACCGTGCTCGTCACCGGCGCGCTGGGCAACATCGGCCGGGCCGTGCTGGACGAACTGCTGGCCCGGGGCTACACCGTGCGCGCCTTGGAGCGGCCCACCCGGGCCAACCGGGCCCTGGCCCGGCGGCGCTACCCGCAGGTCGCGTTCGTGTGGGGCGACATCGCGGACCCCGCCGCGGTGCAGGCCGCGGTGCCCGGCGCGGACGCCATCGTGCACCTGGCCTTCGTCATCCCGCGGTTGTCGGCCACGGGCCGGGGCAGCGAGGAGAACCCCCTCTGGGCCCGCCAGGTCAACCTGGGCGGCACCCAGGCCCTCGTCGCCGCGGCCCAGGCCCAACCCCGCCCGCCCCGGCTGCTGTTCACCTCGTCGCTGCATGTCTATGGCCGCACCATGCACCAGCCGCCGCCCCGCCGGGTGAGCGACCTGCCCTCGCCCGTGGAGCACTACGCCCGGCACAAGGTGCTGGCCGAGCGCCTGGTGCGCGACTCGGGCCTGACCTGGGCCATCTTTCGGCTGGCCGCGGCCCTGCCCGTGCGCCTCATCTTCGACCCGGGCATGTTCGATGTGCCCTTAGACAACCGCATCGAGTTCGTCCACCGCCGCGATGTGGCCCTGGCCGTGGCCCACGCGCTGGAGACCCCCGCGGCCTGGGGCCGGGTGTGGCACATCGGCGGCGGCCCGGCCAACCAACTCGTCTATGGCGACATGGTGCGGGCCATCATGGACACCGTGGGCGTGGGCATGCTCCCCGCGGCCGCGTTCAGCCCCATCCCCTACCCCACCGACTGGCTGGACACCGCCGAGAGCCAGGCCGTGCTGCGCTTCCAAACCCGCACTTTTCACGGGGATTACCTCTCCGAGTTGGCCCGCGCGGTGCGTCCGTGGCGACCGCTCATCCGCGCCCTGCGGCCCGCGGTGCGCTTCTACCTGCTGCGGCGTTCGCCTTACCTGAGTTGGGCTCAGGCCCGCCGCTTGGCCTGGGAAGGAGCACGCGCATGAGCAACTGGGACATGGCCGTGGATGTATTGGTGGTAGGCGCGGGCGGCGCGGGGATGGTGGCCGCGCTGACGGCCCACGACCGCGGCGCGCAGACCCTGCTGGTCGAAAAAGCCCCCGTCTTCGGCGGCACCACCGCCATGTCGGGCGGCGCGCTGTGGGTGCCCAACCATCCCCTCATGGCCGAGTATGGCCTGGACGACGACCCCGCCCGCGCGCGGACCTACCTGCGCAGCCTGCCCGACGCGGGCGACGACGCGCACCTGCAAGCCTATGTGACCCACGCGCCCCGCATGGTCGCCTATCTGCTGGAACGGACGCACTATCGGGCCCGGCCCCTGCCCCACTACCCCGACTACTATCCCGAACAGCCCGGCGGGCTGCCCGGCGGCCGCACCCTGGAGCCCGAGCCCGTCTCCGTCCGGGCGCTGGGACGCGCCGCGGCCCGGCTGCATCCGCCTCATCCGCAGGAATTGGTGCTGGGCCGGGTCATGCTCACCGCGGCCGAAGCGCACCAGGCCATCGCGGGAGGCTGGCGCGGCGCGCTCGCGGTGACCCGCCACCTGCTGCGCTACGCGGTGCAGCCCAAAGGCCCCCAGGGCCGCGACGGACGGCTGACCCTGGGCAACGCGCTGGTGGCCCGGCTCTACCGCTCCCTGCGCGAGCGGGGCGTGCCCCTGTGGCTCGAGACCCGTCTGGAGGAGATTCTGGTGGCCGAGCGGCGGGTGCAGGGCGCGGTGCTGCGGCACCCCGAGGGCGTGCTGCGGGTGCAGGTGCGCCGCGGGCTCATCCTGACCGCGGGCGGGTTCGCGCGCAGCCGGCCCCTGCGCCAACGCTTCCACCGCCCGCCCTCGGACCCGGCCTGGACCGC
>JAADEN010000127.1 GCA_013153375.1 Chloroflexota bacterium
TGGCCGACGCGCTGTACGACGCGACGGGCGTGCGCCTGCGCCGCATCCCCTTGACGCCCGAGCGGGTGTGGCGCGCGTTGCGTGGGGATGGGAGTTAGAGGTTGGAAGTTGGAGGTTGGAAGTTGGTGGTTGGTGGTTGGTGAGGAATGAACCTCCGTCCGGGTTCCCTCTTGCGCGCGCATCCGCGGCAGCCTTGGTTCCCCTGCCCCTAAGGCCGGGTTTCGGCCACCACGGGGTTGCGCAGCACGCCCAGGCCTTCGACCTCCACCTCCACCACATCGCCGGGATGCAGAGGGCTTACCCCCGCCGGTGTGCCCGTGAGGATGACATCCCCCGGCAAGAGGGTCATCACCGACGAAATGTAGGCGATGAGTTGCGGGATGGAAAAGACCATCTCCCGGGTGAAGCCCAACTGGCGCTCCTCGCCGTTGACGCGCGCCATGACCGCGACATCGGTGGGGTCGAATTCGGTGTCCACCCAGGGGCCCAGGGGCGCGAAGGTGTCGAAGCCCTTGGCGCGCGTCCACTGACCGTCCCGGCGTTGCAGGTCGCGGGCGGTCACATCGTTGGCCACGGTGTAGCCCCAGACATAGTCCCAGGCCTCGTCGGGCCGAATCCAGCGCCCGCGGCGGCCGATGACCACCGCGAGTTCGGCCTCGTGCTCCACCTGCTTGGATTGGGGCGGCAGCACGATGGCCTCGCCGGGGCCGATGAGGGCCGAGGGGGGCTTGAGGAAGATGAGGGGCGTCTTGGGCACTTCGGCCCCGTGTTCGGCCGCGTGCGCGGCGTAGTTGCGTCCCACGCACACGATCTTGGAGGGCTGCACCGGCGGCAGCAGGCGCACCTCGTCCAGGGGCAGGGTGGCCTCGCCCCGCTCGTATTCGCCCCACGGCGAACCCGTCACCGGCCCGACCTTGCCGTCATAGACCCAGCCGTAGCGGGGCCGTCCGTCCGCGTCCACATAGCGCACCCAACGCATGAGCCTTTGCCTCCTGAGAAAATCGGGCTTTAGCCGCCCGCGGTCATGTGGATGACCTTGACCCGGTCCCCGTCCTGCAGGGTGTAGGTATCCCACTGGTCTCGGGGTACGATGGTGCCGTTGACCGAAATCACCAGCCGGGGGAACGAGAACTTGAGGTCGTTCAGCAGATCCCGGATGGTCATCCCGGGGCGCCAGCGCACCTTGTAGCGACCGTCGTTGACCATGATCATGGTCCCTTGCTCCTTGCCTGAGAGATCGGATTCGGCCGGGTGGTCGGCCCGCGTCCCCGGGGATGGGCGGCCCACCCCTCGCCCTCGCGAGCGGCGGGCGTCTTCCATTGTACCGCGGCCCAGGCCGCGGCAGGGTCAATACTGCGGCAGCGAGGGATCCACCTCTCGGGCCCAGGCGTTGATGCCTCCGGCCAGGTTCCAGGCCCGGTAGCCGCGCTTGCGGAACTCCTGCGCGGCCAGCCGGGAGCGCTCCCCCGTGCGGCACACGAACACGATGGGCGTTTCGGGGGCGAACTCGTCCATGCGGCTCCACAGTTGCTCCAGGGGGATGTTCTCCGCGAAGGGCAGGCGGGAGATTTCCAATTCGTGAGGCTCGCGCACATCAATGACCCGCAGGCGCTCGCCCGCGGCCAGGCGGCGGGCCAACTCCTGGGGGGTGATCTCCAGGTCCTCGGCCGGGGGCTGGTCGGGCGGGGTCAGGCCGCAGAACTCCTCGTAGTCAATGAGTTCGGTGATGGTGGGATGCTCGCCGCACACGGGGCACTTGGGGTTCTTGGGCACCCGCACCGTGTCGAAGGTCATGTCCAGCGCGTCGTAGAGCAGCAGGCGGCCGATGAGGGGCTCGCCGATGTCCAGGATGAGTTTGAGCGTCTCGGTGGCCTGGATGGTGCCGATCACGCCGGGCAGCACGCCGAACACGCCGCCCGTGCCGCAGGTGGGCACCAGGTGGGGCGGCGGCGGTTCGGGGAACAGACAGCGGTAGCACGGCCCGCGCCGCGCGTCGAACACGCTGGCCTGGCCGTCGAAGCGGTAGATGGAGCCATACACGAAGGGCTTGCCCAGGAACACGCACGCGTCGTTGAGCAGGTAGCGGGTGGGGAAGTTGTCGGTGCCGTCCACCACGATGTCGTAGGGCCGCAGGATGTCCAGCGCGTTCTCTCGGGTCAGGCGCACGGGATAGACATCCACCTGGATGTGGGGGTTGAGGTCCAGCAGGCGCTGGCGTGCGGACTCCACCTTGAGTTGGCCCACGGTGCTCTGGCCGTGGACGATCTGGCGCTGCAGGTTGCTCTCGTCCACCACATCCGCGTCCACCAGGCCCAGGCGGCCCACCCCGGCCGCGGCCAGGTACATGGCGATGGGCGAGCCCAGCCCGCCCAGGCCGACGATGAGCACCGCGGCGGCCTTGAGTTTGCGCTGGCCCTCCAGGCCCACCTGGGGCAGCAGCAAATGGCGGGAGTAGCGGCGCAACTCCTCGGGCGTGAGTTCGGGCAGAGGTTCCTTGGGGTCGGGCATCAGGTCTCCTCCCCGGGGGAAGCGGCCTCTTGGGCCGCGCGGGCCTCCCGGGCCGCGGTGCACTCGGGGCAGGGGCAGATGTCGCGCAGGTAGTCCCAGTTGTAGATGCCGTGCGCGTGGCCGTCGCCCCAAATCAGGTTGAGCGCGTAGTTGCCCACGGGCGCGATGCCATCGAGCCGAAAGGCCACATCGAGCAGGATCTTGGGCGTGTTCTGGCTGCGGTCCTTGACGCACGCGGCGCAGGGGCATTGCTCGCGCAGGTAGCGGAAAGGATACTCGCTGTGATGGCCGTCGGTCCAGTCGATGACCAGCACCTGGCGGGGATAGTCCACCCGGACGCGTTGCGGGGAGTGTTTGTACATGGGCGTCTCCTTGCCGCCGAAGGTCGGCGCCGGGCCGGGGCCGCGCGGTGGCCCGGCTCGGCGTGGCTGTATTGTACCATTCGCGGCGCCCGCGGGCCGTTCGCGGAGCCGTTCCCCCAGAAAAAGCAAAATAGTTTTTGCGAAACGGATGCGTTTAAGCAAATTGCGATTTGCAAAAGTGGCCGCGATTTTGGGGTATAATGGGCCCGGCTTTGTGGAGGCCCCCTGGCCGCAAGGCGCAGGCATCCTCAGGAGGAAACAGCGATGAAGCGACCCAACGGCGACGAACTCCAAAAGCCGGGGTACGAGATCCCCGACGAACTCAAGGGCAGCGTGGTGGTCACGACGCTGAACCGGCTGTACAACTGGGGCCGCCGCAACTCGGTGTGGCCCATGATGTTCGGCCTGGCGTGCTGCGCCATCGAGATGATCGCCACCGCGGCCAGCCGCTATGACCTGGCCCGCTTCGGCATGGAGGTCATGCGGCCCAGTCCGCGGCAGTCGGATGTGATGATCGTCTCGGGCACGGTGACCAAACGCATGGCGCCCCTCATCGTGCGGCTGTACAACCAGATGCCCATGCCCAAGTATGTGATTGCCATGGGCGCGTGCGCCTCAGGCGGCGGGCCCTTCAAAGAGGGTTACAATGTGGTCTCGGGCGTGGACAAACTCATCCCCGTGGATGTGTACATCCCCGGCTGCCCGCCGACCCCCGAAGCCTTACTCTTCGGCCTGATGAAATTGCAGCAGAAAATCGAAAAGCAGTCCTTCAAAGAGGTGTACACCAAGCCCGATTACATCCCCGAGCCGGTGTTGGGCCCTGACCTGATGGACCCGCGCGACTACCCCAAGATTCGGGAGTACACCCAGAAGAAACTGCAAGAACTGCAAGAGCAGGCCGCGCAGGCCGCGCAAGGATAGTTCCTGGCAGGCAAAGGAGGCAATCATGGCGCAACCGGCTGTCGCGGCGCCCGATTTGACGGCCCGCTTCCCCGACCTGGTAACCCCCGACACGCGCAAAGGCTATTCGGGCTACATCGTCAAGCCCGAGGGCCTGCTGGAGTTCGCCCGCGCGCTGCGGGACGAATACGGCTACGACTACCTCTCGTCCCTCACGGGCGTGGACTACCTGCCCGAGGGCCAGATGGAGGTGGTCTATCACGCCTACAAGATCACCGGCGGCCCGCCGTTGGTGTTCAAGGTGCAGGTGCCCCGGGAGGACCCGGTGGTGCCCTCGGTCACTTCCATCTGGCCGGGCGCGAACTTCCAGGAGCGGGAGGCCTGGGACTTGCTGGGCATCCGCTTCGAGGGGCACCCCAACCTCAAGCGCATCTTGCTGTGGGAAGGCTTTTGGGGCCATCCCCTGCGCAAGGACTGGCGGGAGCCGTACTACGAGGGCGAGCACAAGCCCTTCAAGAACCGCACCGCGGGCCCGCACTTCTGGCATGAAGACCACACGCCCTTCGGCAAGAATGTGGACTATCCGCCGGGCTTCGACCCCTACGCGTGGGACCCCGAGACCGCGGACGAGGTGCTGTATCAGTCCGTGATCCAGCGCACCCGCAAGCCCCGGCAGGAGGAACTGCACAGCGAGCAGGTGGTGGTCAACCTGGGCCCGCAGCACCCGTCCACCCACGGCGTGTTCCGCATGATCGCCACGCTGGACGGCGAGACCGTGGTCGCGCTGGAGCCCGTGATGGGCTATCTGCACCGCAACCACGAGAAGATCGGCGAGCGGAACACCTGGATCATGAACATCCCCTACACCGACCGGCTGGACTACATCACCGCGATGAGCAACAACTTCGGCTATGTGCTGGCGGTGGAGAAACTCATGGGCCTGGAACCGCCCGAGCGGGCCCAGTACCTGCGGGTCATCATGGCCGAGTTGACCCGTGTGATGAACCACCTGTGGGCCATCGGCTTCTTGCTCAACGACCTGGGCGCGTTCTTCACCCCCGCGCTGTACGCGCTGGAAGAGCGGGAACTGATCCTGGATGTGTTCGAGGCGGCCAGCGGCTCGCGCATGATGAACAACTACATGCGTTTCGGCGGCGTGGTGCGCGACATCCCCGAGGATGCGTGGGACATGCTGGTCAAGTTGGTCACCGACCGGCTGCCGCGCAAGATCGACGAGTTGGACCGCTTCTTGACCCACAACGAACTGGTCCGCAGCCGCTGCATGGGCGTGGGCGTGCTGACCCCCGAGCAGGCCATCGCGTTCTCCACCGCGGGGCCGGTGCTGCGGGCCTCGGGCGTGCCCTACGATGTGCGCCGCGCGGAGCCTTACGGCATCTACGACCGCTTCGACTTCGATGTCGCGGTGCGCTATCACGGCGATGTGTACGACCGCTACCTCATCCGTCTGGACGAGGCCCGGCAGAGCCTGCGCATTTTGCAGCAGGCCATCCGCGACATCCCCGAGCGGGGCGCGCCCCTGTTGGCCGGCAAGCCCCAATATCAGGTGCGGGTGCCCGCGGGCGAGGCCTACGGCCGGGTCGAGGGCCCCAAGGGCGAACTGGGCTTCTATGTGGTCTCGACGGGCAAGACCAACCCGTGGCGCTATCATGTGCGCGCGCCTTCGTTCATCAACTTGACGGCATTGGAGGCCATGTCCATCGGCAACAAAGTGGCCGACCTGGTCATCATCCTGGGCTCCATCGACATCGTGTTGGGCGAGGTGGACCGGTAGCCCTCGGGCTGTCGGCCATCCGCGGTCGGCGACCGGCTTCTCTCTGGAGGCACCTATGGACGGACGCGGCATTCTCAACGGCCTGGCCGTAACCATCAAACACTTCATCGCCACTTATGTGGACGATTTCAAGCGCAAGAACCGCTACTTCACCCCCGAGGGCGTCAAGTATCGCTCCAGCCCCGAGGTGGAGGGCATCTTCACCATCCAGTACCCCGAAGAACGCCGCATTCTGCACGAGAACTTCCGCTACATTCCCTTCCTGGTCTATGACGAAGGGGAAGACGGCCAGCGCGACATCCGCTGCACCGCGTGCGGCATCTGCGCCAAGGTGTGCCCCGCGCAGACCATCTGGATCGTGCGGGCCAAGGACCCCGAGACGGGGCGGCCCCTGTCCAAGCCCGCGGAGTTCTACATCGACACCACCCTGTGCATGAACTGCGGGCTGTGCGCGGAGTTCTGTCCCTTCGACGCCATCATCATGGACCACGACTACGAGATCGCGGTGTACAGCAAGGACCACATGGTGTTCGACCTGGAGCGGCTGCTCAAGTCCGCGTCGTACTATCAGCGCATTCGCCCCACCCAATACGCGGAGAAGGCCGCGGAGCGGGAGGCCAAGGCCAAAGCCAAGGCGGCCAAGGCTGCCCGCCGTGGGGCCAAGAAGTAATTGCATCGCATCCCCGATCACCCTGACGAACCCAATCCCGCCGGGAGGGACGCACCCGCGTCCTTCCCGGCGCGCGTGGGCCCCGCCCGGAGGGCATCCCCCAGGCGGGGAGGGGATGGGTGACGCTCTTTTCGCAGGAGGCAAACCTCATGGCTGTGACCCGTGAGCAGGTTTTGGACGCGTTGCGGCAGGTCATGGACCCCGAACTGGGGCAGGACCTGGTGACCCTCAACATGGTGGACGACATCGCCATCGAAGACGGCAAGGTGCTGGTCACCATCATGCTGACCACGCCCGCGTGCCCGCTGAAGGGGCAGATCGCGGAGGATGTGCGCCGCGCGGTGGCCGCGCTGCCCGGCGTGGAGGCCGTGGAGGTCAAGTTGGACGCGACGGTGCCCCAGGGCATCCGGGGCGTGGTGCCCGTCAAGGCCAAGAACGCCATCGCGGTGGGCTCGGGCAAAGGCGGCGTGGGCAAGACCACCATCGCGGTCAACCTGGCCGTGGCCCTGGCCGCCAAGGGCGCCAGGGTGGGCCTCATCGACGCGGACATCTACGGCCCCAATGTGCCCACCATGATGGGCGTGTTCCGCCTGCCGCCCCTCACGCCCGAGGGCAAGATCCGCCCCGCGGAGGCCTACGGCGTGAAGGTCATCTCCATCGGCTTCATGGTGCCGCCCGACCAGCCCCTCATCTGGCGCGGGCCCATGCTGCACTCGGCCATCCGCCAGTTCCTCACCGATGTGGACTGGGGCGAGTTGGACTACCTCATCGTGGACCTGCCTCCGGGCACGGGCGACGCGCCGTTGAGCCTGGCCCAGGTGCTGCCCCTGAGCGGCGGCATCGTGGTCACCCTGCCCCAGCAGGTGTCGCTGGACGACGCGCGGCGGGCCCTGGAGATGTACCGCAAACTCAATGTGCCCGTACTGGGCGTGGTGGAGAACATGAGTTATCTGGAACTGCCCGACGGCACCCGCATGGACATCTTCGGCCACGGCGGGGGCGAGGCCCTGGCCCGGGAGACGGGCGTGCCCTTCCTGGGCGCCATCCCCATGGACCCCGAGGTGCGCAAGGGCAGCGACGCGGGCAAGCCCGTGGTCATCACCCAGCCCGAATCGCCCGTGGCCAAGGCCCTGGACGCGCTGGCCGAGCGGGTGGCCGCGCAGGTGAGCGTGCAGGCCCTGAAGCGCGGCGGCATGTCGGTGGTGCCCATCGAGATCGTGGAGCCGGAGGAGTGAGGGGGGCGCGAGCAGCAGGAAGCGACGAGTAGCAGGAAGCGGGGAGCGGGGAGCAGGGAGTGGGACGGAAGAGGGCGCACGGCTGTGCGCCTTCTCCCCGCTTTGGCCCACCCCTTCACCACCGGCTGCCGGCCACCGGCCGACGGCTCCTGTGGTATGATGAGAGTGTCGGTACGCATTCGCATCTCAGCCCGGCTTTTGGCCGGCGCGGCCCCAGGTTGATGCTCTCATGGCCGTCGTGGTCCGTGTGCGTTTTCGCCCCACGGGAGGTCTATACGATTACGACGCCTCCGCGCTGCCCCAGGTGCAGCGGGGCGATTTCGTGGTGGTGCCCACCCAGTTCGGCCCCCAGGTGGGCGAAGTGATGCAGGTGGTGACCGCGGCCGACCCGGCCCAGGCGGAGCCGTCCCCCCAAGCCGAGGACGCGCCCGCGCTGGAGCCGGTGCTGCGGCGGGCCAGCGCGCGCGACCTGGCCCTGCGCCGTCTGCGCCAGGGCAAGGAGGTGGAGTTGCTGGTCAACCTGCGGGCCCGCCTCAAGGACCTGGCCCAAAAGGACCGGCGGGCGCGTTCGGTGCGCATCGTGGAGGTGGAACTCTCGCTGGACGACCGGCAGGTGCGGGTGCTATATACCGACAGCGAGGAGGAGCGCGGCCTGAGCGGCAACCTGCGCAAGGCCCTGCAACGCCTGGTCGGCCCACGGCAGACCCACTGGGTGCGCCTGGGCCCCCGGGACGCGGCCAAGATCATGGGCGGCGTGGGCGCCTGCGGCATGCCGCAACGCTGTTGCAGCCTGTTCATGACCACTTTTCAGAGCGTGTCGGTGCGCATGGCCAAGGTGCAGAGCGTGTCGCTGAGCCCCTCGGAGATCGCGGGTATGTGCGGCCGGCTGCGCTGCTGCCTGCGCTTCGAGCACGAGCAATACGCGCAGGCGCGCGCCCATCTGCCCCGCGAGCGCAAGCGGGTGCGCACGCCCGAAGGCGAGGGGCGGGTGGTCGCGGTGCATCCCCTGGCCGGGCAGGTGACGGTGGACATCCCCGAGAAGGGCCGGCTGGTGTTCGCGGGCGACGAAGTGCAGTTGTTGAACGCCGCGTCCGCGGCCCCGTGCGCGGACTGCCCCGCGGCGTCGCCCGGCTCCGAGGGCGGCTGAAGCGCCCCGCGCGGCCTCGCGGACGAAGACGCCAAGCAAGCGCGCATCTGCGCGGCGGAGTCTTGTCAAATTTACAGAATCTGTTATGATAAGGGTGCGCATGACGCTCTTTTCCCCTGCTTTGGACGCGCGGTTTGTCAGCGCCCCGTTGGGCCGCCTCTGGGCGGTTGCGCGCGGCGGATAGGAGTCTTGAGTCAGGCTATCGGTGGCAAACCTGGGCCGCGCCTTCCTCTTGGATCTTCATGGACAACGACTTGTCTTTGCCTCCCACGGCGTTCGCGTTAGGCGAGCGCGGTTTCATCGCCCTCATCGGATCGCGAGTGCGCGCCCGCGCGGCCGCGTCTCCGTATCTCCGTTCCCGCTCACAAGTGAGGTACGCCTATGAACCCTGTCGCTGAATTAGAAAAGGCATCGCTGGCCGAACTGCGCCGCAAGGCCCGCGAATTGGACATCCCCCGTTACAGCCGCCTGAAAAAAGAAGATCTCATCGTGGCCATCCGGCGGGCGCAAGCCGAGCGTGAAGGCTTGCAGTTGCGCGGGGGCGTGTTGGAGATCCTGAGCGATTCAGGCGTGGGCTTCTTGCGCGCCAAGGGCTACCGCCCTGGCCCGGACGACATCTATGTGTCTTCGACGCAGATTCGGCGGCATAGCCTGCGTCCCGGCGATTTCGTGCTGGGTTATGTGCGGCCGCCCCGCAACACCGAGCGCCATCACGCGCTGCTGCGGGTCGAGAGCATCAACGGGTTGCCGCCCCACGCGGTGCGCAACCGCCCGCGCTTCGAGGACCTGGTGCCCATCTTCCCGGACCAGCGCTTCGACCTGGAGACGGACCGCTACACCCTGGCGACCCGGCTCATCAACCTGGTCGCGCCCATCGGGCGGGGCCAGCGCGGGCTCATCGTGTCGCCGCCCAAGGCCGGCAAGACCACCATCCTCAAGCAGATCGCCAACGCGATCTCGCAGAAGCACCCCGATGTGCACCTGATGATCGTGCTCATCGGCGAGCGCCCCGAAGAGGTCACCGACATGGACCGCTCGGTGGACGCGGAGGTCATCGCTTCGACCTTCGACGAGCCGGTGCAGTCCCATGTGCGGGTGGCGGAAATGGTGCTCGAGCGGGCCAAGCGCCTGGTGGAGGTGGGCCGTGATGTGGTCATCATGCTCGACTCCATCACCCGGCTGGCTCGGGCCTACAACCTGGTGGTCACGCCCTCGGGCCGCACCCTGACGGGCGGTTTGGATCCCTCCGCGCTGTATCCGCCCAAACGGTTCTTCGGCGCGGCCCGCAACATCGAAGGCGGCGGCTCGCTGACCATCATCGCCACCGCGCTCATCGACACGGGCTCCCGCATGGACGATGTGATCTACGAGGAGTTCAAGGGCACGGGCAACATGGAGTTGCACCTGTCGCGCAAGTTGCAGGAGCGGCGCATCTTCCCGGCCATCGACATCACCCGCTCGGGCACCCGCCGGGAGGAACTGCTGCTGGGGCCCGACATCACCCAACGGGTGTGGCTCATGCGGCGCATGTTCCAGCAGATGATCTCGCCGCCGCCCCAGGGCGCGGGCATGGATGTGGCCAGCGCGACCGAGGCCATCCTGGAGCGGTTGCGCAAGACCAAGGACAATATGGAGTTCCTGGAGACGCTGACGCAAGAGTTGTGAGGCCCGCGGCGGCCGCGGGCCGTTCGCGGAGCCCGTCCCCCAGAGAAAGACCCAGGCCCACCGGTGACCGTGCCGGTGGGCCTGGCTTGCTTTTGCCTCACGCTTCGAGGGCCTGCCGTTCCTCCTGCCGCGCGGGGGGCAGACTGAGGATCAGCCCCGCGGCCAGGGCCATGCCCAGCGCGGCCACGGGGAACATGAGTTCGTACGCGTTGGGCCAGCGGCCCAGCAGCAGGCCGAACGCGGGCGGGCCCAGCACCAGGGCCAGGTTGGAGGCGATGTAGTACAGACCCGTCATCAGGCCCACCTGGTCGGGCGGGCCGAAGTCGTACACCAGGGGCAGCGCGTTGACATTGACCAGGGCCCACGCCGCGCCCAGCGCGGCCAGCAGCACCACCAACGCGGTGGGCGTGCGCACCAGCAGCCCCAGGGCCAGCAGGGGTACCAGGAACAGCAGGCCCGCGGCGATGACCCGCCGCCGTCCCCAGCGGGAGCCGGCCAGACCCGCGGGCAGGGCCATGGCCACGAAGGCCAGGGGCAGGGCCGCGGTGAGCATGGAGACCCGCCCCTCGCTCAGACCCAACTCGAACTTGCCGAAGGACGAAAGCCAGGCTTCCAGGATGCTGTAGGCCCAAAACCAGGCCACCAGGGCCAGCAGCAGGCGTCCGAAGCCTGGGGCCCAGGCCCGATGGCGGCCTCGCAGCGCGTCCCATACCGCGCGCCAGTCGGCCCGCTCGTCCGACCCCGTGCTCGCGGGCGCGGCCGGTTCACGAATGCGCCACAGCACCACGCCCGTGGCCAGCAGCAGCATGAGCGCGCCGAACGCGAAGGGCGCGACCTGCGCGGCCCGCAGGCCCCAGCGGTTCAGCGCGGCCTCGTACAGCGCGCCGCCCACCAGGAAGGCCAGGATCGCGCCCAGCCCGCCCATGAGGTTGATGACGCCGTTGGCCGTGCTGCGCTGTTCGGGCGGGTAGAGGTCGCCCAGCAGCGCGATGGTGGGCGCGCGGAACAGGGACAGCGCGAAGTTGGCCGCGCCGATGGCCAGCATCATCCCCGCGACGGTGCGCGCCAGGGGGATGCCCACGAAGGCCAGCGCGGCCAGGGGCGCGCCCACCATGAGCCACGGCAGGCGGCGGCCCCAGCGGGTGCGGGTGCGGTCCGACAGCGCGCCGGCCAGGGGCTGGACGAAGATGTTGAAGTAGTTGTCCCAGGTCATGATCACGCCGATGAGGGCCGGCGCGACGCCCCGCTCGGCCAGCAGCAGGGGCACGAAGTTGTTGAAGATGGGCCACACCAGACTGATGCCGAAGAAGCCAAAGGCCAGGGCAAAGGTGCGCCCCCAGGGGAAACCGCGTCGGGCGTTCATGCGTCAGGCTCCTGGTGGGGGGAAGGGTCTTCGGGCCGGGGCGCGTCCGGGTCCGCGGCGGTCGCGGCGCGGGCCTCGGCCTCCCATTGGGCCAGCAGGGCGCGCTCCTCGTCGCTCAGGTCCGCGTGGGCCAGCAGGTCGGGCCGCCGCTCCCAGGTGCGGCGCAGGGCCATGCGCCGCCGCCAGCGCGCGATCTCCGCGTGGTGGCCCGAGAGCAGCACATCGGGCACCCGCCAGCCCCGGTACTCGGCCGGCCGCGTGTAGTGGGGATGCTCCAGCAGGCCGTGGCTGAAGGAGTCCTTGCGGGGCGCGTCGGGGTCGCCCAACACGCCGGGCAGCAGGCGGGCCACCGCGTCGATGACCACCAGCGCGGGCAGTTCGCCGCCCGTGAGCACAAAGTCGCCGATGGAGATCTCGTCGGTGACCAGGTGCTGCCGCACCCGCTCGTCCACGCCCTCGTAGCGTCCCGCGATGAGGGCCAGGTGGGGATGCTGGGCCAGTTCCCAGGCCACGGCCTGGGTGAAGGGCCGGCCCTGGGGCGTGAGCAGGATGACGGGCACTTGCGGCGGCCGGCCCAGCACATCCTCCACCGCGGCGAAGATGGGCTCGGGCTTCATCACCATGCCGCCGCCCCCGCCGTAGGGTTCGTCGTCCACGGTCTTGTGGCGGTCGGTGGCCCAATCGCGGATGTTGTGCAGCCGCACCTCCAGCAGGCCCTTTTGCCGGGCCCGGGCCAGGATGCTCAGATCCAGGTACGGCTCGAACACCTCGGGGAAGAGGGTGAACACATCGAAGCGCATGGGGATATTGTACCGCGGGCTTTGCTGTATAATCGGGCGGGCGGTGGACGGAGCGGGCGCACGCAAAGATGCTGTAGATGCGCCCGCCCCGAAGCCAACCCCTCCCATCCCCCGCGGCGGGTCTGGCGCCCGCCGCGCCCCCTTCCCTCCCCTCATAGGGGCGGAAAGGGGGCCTGGAATGGCCTCTCGTGAGGCAGGGGCCCGTTTTGAAGGCCCTCCCCCCTCCGAGGGGAGGAACGCGGCGGTAGGGGCGCTCTCACCGTATCTTTTCTGCGGAGCGACGGCATGACTTCTTCTCCCTATCGTGACGAAACCGCGGCTCGGGCCGCGGTGGTGGACATCGTGCAGGAACTGTTCCAGGCCCGGCTGATCACCTCCACGGGCGGCAATGTGTCGGTGCGGCTGGCCGATGGCGATGTGCTCATCACGCCCACCCGCATGCACAAAGGGGGACTGACCCCCGCGGCCCTGGTGCGGGTGGACGCGCAAGGCCAGCCCCGGGCCGGGCAGGGCGTGCCCTCGTCCGAGACGCCCCTGCACCTGGCCGTGTACCGGGAGTTCCCCCAGGTGCACGCGGTAGTGCACACCCATGCGCCTTACGCGACCGCGCTGGGTCTGATGGGCCAGCGCATCCCGCCCATCATAGCGGACGCTCTGCCCTTCGAGCACATGCGCGCGGTGTACTATGTGGTGCCCGGCGATGAGGAAGGCATTGCCCGGCTGGTGGACGCGCTGCACGACGCGCCCGCGGTGCTGATGCAAAACCACGGCCTGCTCACCGTGGGCCGCGATTTGCGCCAGGCGGCCAACTACGCGCTGGCCCTGGAGGAGGTCATCCAGATTCTGACCGTGTGCCGCATCTGGGGCATCGAGCCGCGACGCCTGCCCCCCGAGGACGCGGCCCGCTTGCGAGAACTGGGCGTGGTGTGAGGCCCCGCAACCCCCCGCGCGTTCGTGGGTTGTAAGTTGGGGGCCGGGGCGGGGCGGATGCCATTTTTTCGTGCGGAGAGGCAAACCGTGGAGGCGTTACGCGTCGTTTGGATTCTGGCGATTGCCTACTGGCTGGGGGCGATTCCCTTTGGCTACATCATCGGCAAACTGTACCGCAATGTGGATGTGCGTTACATCGAGAGCGGACGCACGGGAACGACCAACACCATCCGGGCCGTGGGCTTCTGGCCCGGCGCGCTGACCGCGGTCCTGGATGTCCTCAAAGGGGCGTCCACCGTGTGGCTGGCCAAGTGCGTGGCCCCGGATGTGGCGTGGGTACACATGCTGGCGCCCATCGTGGCCATCATCGGCCACAACTATTCGCTGATCCTGGCCGAGCGCGACGAGACGGGCCGGATACGGGTGTACGGCGGCGCGGGCGGCGCGCCGGCCGCGGGCGGCGCACTGGGCCTGTGGGCGCCGTCGCTGCTGTATATTCTGGCCGTGGGCCTGGTGCTGTTCTTCGTGGTCGGCTACGCGTCGGTGACCACCATGAGCGTGCCGTTGGTGGCCGGGGTGGTGTTCGCGTATCAGGCCGCGCAGGGCAACCTGCCGTGGGTGTATGTGCTCTACGCGGTGCTGGCCGAGGCGCTGCTGTTGTGGGCCCTGCGGCCCAACATCCGCCGTTTGCTCAACGGCACCGAGCGGGTGGTGGGCCTCCGGGCCTGGTATGCCAAACGGCGGGCCGCGCAGAGCAAGTCGTGAGCCGCGCGGCGCGTCACGGCCCGCCCCGGAGGGCGTCCACCAGGGTTTGGACATTGGCCCGCATCAGGCCGAGGTAAGTGTCCAGGGGCGGCGGCCCGCCCAGGGGCTCCAGATAGACCACCCGGGCGCCCGTTTCGTCCGCCAGGACGCGCGCCACGGGCGGCGTGGGCTGGCTCTCGACGATGATGACCGGCACCTGCTCCCGGCGGATCAACTCGACCAGCGCGGCCACCTCCGCGGGCGAGGGCTCCCGGCCCGGCGTGGGCTCGATGACCGCCACCACCTCCAGGCCGTAC
Organism: Chloroflexota bacterium; assembly: GCA_013153375.1. Classification (GTDB taxonomy): domain Bacteria; phylum Chloroflexota; class Anaerolineae; order Anaerolineales; family DRMV01; genus JAADEN01. Next base: position 14,434 of record JAADEN010000127.1, read on the forward strand.
TCCTGCGCGAAGTAGTCCCACGCGGCGTGCAGCGTCACCACTTTGCGGGACGGCACCTGGGCCAGCGCGGCCCGGATGTCCGCGTCCAGCCGCTCCAGTTCGGCCCGATAGGCCGCGGCCCGCTGGCGGTAATCGGCCGCGTGCTCGGGATCCAGGTCGGCCAGGGCCGCGGCCACCTTGTCGGTGAACTGCATCATGTAGCGAGGGTTGAGCCACAGGTGGGGGTTGCGATCCAGCAGGGGCAGGCCCTCGGCCAGAACCAGCACTTGCAGGTCGGGGTTCTCCGCGGCCTGGATCACATCCTCGGCCCAGGGCTCCAGGCCCGCGCCGTTGAGCACCAGCAGTTGGGCCTGGGAGACAGCCCGCATCTGGGCCGGAGTGGGTTCGAAGGTGTGCGGATTGCTGCCTAAGGGCACCATCTGGGTGACCGCGACCTGATCGCCGCCGACCTGCCGCACCAGGTCGGCCAGGGGCGCGATGCTGGCGACCACCACCAGCCGGTCGGCGGGCGGGGGCGTCGCGGCCGCGGCCTGACAGCCGCCGATCCAGACGGCCAGGGCCCAAAAGGCGATCCAACGAAAGCGCGCCAACATGCTTCACCTCCCGCGGGGCGCTGGCTCCGCCTCTTCCATTGTACTGGATGCCCGGCCCGCTGGAGGGGTGACATGGGCCGCGCGTTTCGCCGCCATCGGGTATAATGTGGGTATATCCTTTAGGAGTTGGCCCATGCCTCAGATGCAAATCCTGTGTCCCCAATGCAAGCAGCCCATCGTGGCCGAAATTCGGCAATTGTTCGATGTGGGCCAGGACCCGGCCGCCAAGCAAGAGATCCTCAGCGGCCTGTTCAACATCGTGCAATGCCCCCATTGCGGCTATCAGGGGCCTTACCCCGCGCCGCTGGTGTATCACGACCCCGACAAAGAACTGTTGCTGGTGTTCGTGCCCCCTGAGTTGGGCCTGAGCCAGCACGATCAGGAAAAGTTCGTCGGCCCGCTGTTGCAGCAAATCATGCGCCACTTGCCGGCCGAGAAGCGCAAGGCTTATCTGCTCAATCCGCAGCAGGTGCTCAGTTTGCGTTCGTTGCAGGAGCGCATCCTGGAGGCCGACGGCATCACCAAGGAGATGCTGGAAGCCGAGGAGCGGCGGGTGAAGTTGCTGCAGCGGCTGCTCAGCGCGCCCGAGGACGCGCTGGTGGACATCCTCAAGCAGGAAGACGAGACCGTGGACGCGCGCTTCTTCCAGGCCGTGAGCCAACTCATCGACGCGGCCCGCACGGGCAACGACGAGGTTTCGGCCCAGCGGCTGGAGAAGATCCTGAACCTGGCGCTGGAACACACCACCGCGGGCCAGGAACAGCGCGCGGTCATCCAGGCCCTGCAGGATCTGGAGAAGCGCCTGGCCGCGCTGGGCCCGCGGCCCGATCCCGCGCGGCTGCGCACCACCCTGGTGGACTGGCTGGCCGAAGACCCCTCCGAGTCGCGGCTGCAGGCCCTGGTCGCGCTGGCCATGCCCTTGCTGGACTACGGCTTCTATCAGGCCCTGTCGGAGCGCATCGAACAGGCCCCCGAGGAGCAAAAGGCCGCGCTGGAAAAGGCCCGCGACCGCTTGCTGGAACTGAGCAAGCAGGTGGAGGAAGCCTATCGGCAGGCCGTGCAGGCCCTGCGGGAGGCGGTGGAGCGTCTCTCCCAGGCCCAGGATGTGCGCAAAGCCGTGCAGGAAGCCCTGCCCTGGATCGATCAGGACTTCCTCGGCGTGCTGGCCGAGGAGTTGGAGCAGGCCAAGCGCAGCGGCGACGAAGCGCGCGTCCAGCGCCTGCAACGCCTGTGGGACGCGGTCCAGGAGGCCCTGGCCCCGCCTCCCGAAGTCCAACTGTTGGATCGTTTGCTCGCGGCCCGGGACAAGGCCGAGCGCGAGCGGCTCATGGAGCAGCACGCGGACCTCATCACCCCCGACCTTTTGCAGACGGTCACGCAACTGGTGGTGCAGGCCGAGCAGGGCGCGCTGCCGCCGGAGTTGAAGTCGTCGTTGCAGACGGTGTACAACGAACTCACCCGCTTCTCCATGCTGCGCCGCCTCAAGGGCGCGGCCGGGGAGGACGGGTCGAAGGAGGGCCAGGCATGAGCGACGCGTATCGGCCCCGTGGGCGTTATTTCGAGGAGTTTCAGGAGGGCGAGCGCATCGTGACCGCGGCCCGCACGGTGACCGAGGCCGATGTGGTGAACTTCGCCGGCTTGTCGGGCGACTACAACCCCATCCACACCGACGCGGAGTTCGCGGCGCGCACGCCTTTTGGACGCCGCATCGCCCACGGCTTGCTGGTGACCTCCATCGCCTCGGGCCTGGCCATGCAGACGGGCTTCCTCGAGGGCACCACCCTGGCCTTCCGCGAAATCCGGGAGTGGAAGTTCGTCAAGCCCGTGTTCATCCGCGATACGGTGCATGTGGTCATCACCGTGGAGAAGACCCGCGCCATGCGCCGTTTGGGCGGCGGCGCGGTGGACTTCAAGTTGGATGTGCGCAACCAGCACGGCGACACGGTGATGAAGGGCGTGTGGACCGTGTTGGTGTTGTCGCGTCCCCAAGATCAAGGTTGAGTGATGGACGAACCGCGTGCGTTGCCCCCGCAGCAGGAAGAGCCCCAGGACAACGCGGCCCAGGACGCGGCCGCGGCTTCGGGCGCGCGTCTTGAGCGGCCCGATTTGCCGCCCCTGGACGCGGTTTTGCCCTCCCGGGCCGTGCCCCTGCCCTCCGACGAGGGCGCGCGCGCCGACGAACCCGGGCCCGACGCG
>JAADEN010000007.1 GCA_013153375.1 Chloroflexota bacterium
TTTATTCATAAACCTGCTTTTGCTGGCCTGGATTCCAATCATCTATTTTGGCTTTCAACTGTACCAAACCAAGGCCCGCGGATGTGCGCGCGGGCTGCTCCTGCTGTTATGGGGCGGGCTGGCGTTGTTGGATTTCGCCTCCAAAAGAAAATACTACGCAGACTACCTCCGCTACCTGCGCCTGGGCGATGTGTATGTCATGGAGCGAACCTGTTTGGTCACAGACGCCCATGCGCCGACCCCAACGGCCCTGGTTTATGCAACCCAGCATTTGCAATGCGCAGACGGAACCTCGCTCACATTACGCTACCGGCGGGATTATCAGCGTATTTACCCCAAAGTCGGGCGCGCTTTCCGGGTCCGCTATCTCCCCAAGTCTGGTTTGGTGGTCGAGTTGGAGCCTTTGGACGCCGACGATAGGGAAAGACCAAGGGGAGAAGGGGAGGCCACCCGCGCCGGACCCTTGGCCCGCGCGGGCCGGGTACTCTGGATGGGGCTGACGAGTGCAAATTTTCGATTGCCGCCGCGAAAAACTTGGGACGCCGACACGACGGGCGTGTCGCGCCCCAGCGCGACCGCAACAACCCGCGCCCGATACGCGACGACCTTGGCATTTGACCAGCCCAATCCTTCCTCCCCCGCGGCGCTTTATGATATACTTTGAGCATCCCCAGCCGGAGGCCGTGAGATGAAGGTGTCGGTCCCCCGTGACAATTTGGCGTATGGCTTGAGCGTGGTGGGTCGCGCGGTCTCGACCCGCAGCACCAACCCCATCCTGCGCAATGTGCTCCTGGCCACCGACGAGGGCCTTTTGCGCCTCTCGGCCACGGACATGGAACTGGCCATCACTTGTTGGGTCGAGCCCGAAAGTATCGCCGAAGAGGGCGCGACCACCGTCGAGGCCCGCTTGTTCACCAATCTGGTGAACACCCTGCCCAACGACATCATCCATCTGCATTATGACGAAGCGCACGAAGTCCTCATCGTCGAAACCTCCAACAGCCACAACGAACTGCGCTGCCTGCCCGCGGACGATTTTCCGCCGCTGACCGTGGCCGACGACGCGCCCGCGGTGACCATGCCCGCCGCGCTGTGGCGCGAGGTCGTCCAGCAGGTCGCGTTCGCGGCCGCGGAGGACGACGCCCGGCCCACCCTCATGGGCGTGTCGGTGCAGGTGCAAGACGGACACATGGAATTCGCGGCCACCGACGGCTACCGCCTTTCGGTGCGGCGCATCGACCTGGAGGCCGCGCCCGGCGTGGACTGGAAGGTGGTCGTGCCGGCCCGCGCGCTCAACGAACTGGCCCGCATTGCGGCCAAGACCGCGGGCGATGTGCGCTTCAGCGTGCTCCCCGAACGGCAGCAGGCCGTGTTCCGCACCGATCACGCGGAAGTGGTCTCCCAACTCATCGCCGGACAATTCCCCGACTATCAGCGCATCATCCCGCAGGGATACAACACCCGCGTGATCGTGGCCCGGGATGCGTTTCTGGCCGCCTGCCGGCGGGCCGAAGTGTTCGCCAGCGAGGGCAACAACATCGTCAAACTGGTCATCCAGGCCGGCGACGACGCGCCCGGCGTCATGGAGGTCAGCGGCGCGGCCGACGAAAAGGGCTCCAGCGCCACCCGCCTGACCGCGGTGGTCGAGGGCGACGACATCACCATCGCGTTCAATGTCAAGTTCCTGCGCGAGGCCCTGGAGGTCGTGCCCACGCCCGATGTGGCATTGGAACTCATCGCGCCCGAAAACCCCGGCGTGCTGCGGCCCGTGGGGCGCGACGACTTCCTGCATCTCATCATGCCGGTGAAGATTTGAACAAACCAAGGCCGCCCACAAGCGGCCTTGTTCTTTTAAAGTGGGGAAAGGGCTCCGCGAACGGCCGGGCTGCGCCGCGTACCAACGCGCGCAAATTCGGCGCAGGGGACGGCTCCACCGTCCCCTTTTTCGGATGCTCTGCCGCTGAAGATTTGAAGCCCGCCCGGCCCAAACAATCAAGGCCGCCCCCAGGCGGCCTTGTCCATCTTAACCGCGCACCAACGCCCGCAAGAAAAAGACCAGGTTGGCCGGGCGCTCGGCCAGGCGGCGCATGAAGTACGGATACCACTCGGTGCCGTAGGGCACATAAATGCGCACCGGATAGCCCTCCCCGGCCAGGCGCTCTTGCAGGTCGCGGCGCACGCCAAAGAGCATCTGGAACTCCAGCGCAGGCTTGGGCAGACCGATGTGCGCGGCATATTCCTCCGCGTAGGCGATGCGATTCTCGTCGTGGGTGGCAATGGCCGGGATGGGCGGCACCCGGCCGTCGGCGGAGACGGGGGGCGCGCCCGCGGCCAGGGCCGTGTCGAGCAACAGGCGGGTCAGGCGGTCGAAGTTGGCGTCCACATCCCGCTTCTTGGGGTAGGCCACCTCGGGCGGCTCTTTGTACGCGCCTTTGACCAGCCGCACCCGCGCCGGGATGCGCGCCAGACGCCGCAGATCCTGCTCGCTGCGGTAGAGATACGCCTGAATCACCACGCCCAGCAAGCGATAACCGCGCTCGCGCATGGTGTCGTAAATGCGCAGGGTGGCGTCCACCCAGGGCGAGTCTTCCATGTCAATGCGCACGAAAATGCCCTTGGGTTCGGTGACCTCCAGGATGCGGGCCAGGTGCTCGGTGGCCAGAGCCTCGTCCAGGGCCAGGCCCAACTGGGTCAGTTTGAGGGAAATGCCGGCCTTCAGGTCTTCCTGCTGGATGGTCTCGGCCAGGCGGATGAGGTCGTCGGTGGCCTGCCGGGCCTCGTCGGGATTGGTGGTGAACTCGCCCAGGTGGTCCAGGGTGACCAGCAGGCCCCGGGCGTTGAGTTCCCGGGTGACCCGCACCGCGTCGTCCAGGGTATCGCCGGCCACGAAGCGATCCGCGACCCGCCGGGTGACCCGCCAGCGGGTGAGCAAACGCCGGGCCCAGGTGGCCTTGGACAGATACAACAGCAAGGCGCGCAACATCGCTCATCTCCTAAAGCGGACGGAGTCCCCACGCGAAACGAAGGCTTGTTTTCATTGTAACATGGCCGCGAGATGACGAAGGGCCAAGGGCGCCACCGCGCCCGAACGGACGGGCTATCCCACCGGGCCCACCGCGTGCAGGTACATGGCGGTCTCGTGCTCGCCGTCCAGGCCCAGCAACGCGTTGAGGGCGTCGTCGTAGAACGCGCCCACGGCCACCGAACCCAGCCCCAACGAGGTGGCCTGCAGGTAGATGTTCTGGCTGATGTGCCCGGCTTCCATGTAGATGTAGCGCCAGCCCCGCTCGCCGTACTTGGCGCGCACCCGATCCACCACCGCGCTCAGCGCGAACACCGCGGCCGCGGTGGCCAGATGCTCCTGGTCGAGGCCGATGTGGGCCACCAGGGCGCGCAAATCCCCGGCCCGCACCTGGGTCAGGCTGTGAGCGCGCGGGTCGTAATGGTACGCGCCCGGCGCCAGCCCCTCCACCCGGTGGGCCAGCACATACACCTCGTAGGGGAACAGCGCGCCGGCCGAGGGCGCGGCCCGCAGGGGACGGCCCCGGCGCTGGCCCGTGAAGCCCTGCGCGGCGAAGAGCAACTGTCCCAACGCGGCCAGAGGCAAGGGCTGGGCGGTGAAATCTCGCCACGAACGCCGCGCCCGCAGGGCCTGCTCCAGGGTCAGGCCCCGATACTGCGGCGGGGGCAGGGGGATCTGGGGGCCGGGGTAGGTCTTGAAGGGCGGCGGATACGGAGGACGCGGCCAGCCCTGATCCGCGGGCACGCCCGCGGGCGTGATCTTCGTCGCCTCGTGGTAAATGCGTCCCAAAGGTTTGGTCCGCGACATCACACACTCTTCTCCGCAGACGAGGTTCGTCGTTCCAAATCCGTAAGCATGAGCCGCGCCGC
>JAADEN010000213.1 GCA_013153375.1 Chloroflexota bacterium
ACGGCTCGGGGCCCAGCACCCGCAGCACGGTCGCGGGGTTCATGGTGCCCGCGCCGACCTTTTCGCTGTAGGGCTGCCAGAGCAGCGCGCCCTGGCCTTTCCAAAACTCGTGCAGGCGGAGGATGACTTCCTGGAAGGTGAGGGGCATGGGGCGCCTCCGATGCCTTGAGACGAGGTACAGGGTGCCGAATGGGACGCTGTGGATTATACCCCAGCCCTCGCTTCTCGACGGGCCGCGCAGCCGCGGGGCGTGGGGCTGGGCGAAAAACAAAAGGCTGCGCCGCGGGCGTTGACAGCCGGGGCCAGGACGAGTAGAATAAGGGCGCTGTGGGCCCATAGCGCAGTTGGGAGCGCGCCTCAATCGCACTGAGGAGGTCGCGGGTTCAAGTCCCGCTGGGTCCACCAAAGACGACGCCCCCGGACACACCGGGGGCGTTTGTGCTTGGGCTGCGAGCCCGGGCCTACGACGAGGTCTTGATGGGCAGATAGCGGGCCAACTTTTGCGCCAGGTTGGACAGAGGCAGCGTTTGCAGCCACACTTTGCCCGGCCCCTTCAGCGTCGCCAGGAAGAGCCCTTCGCCCGAGAACAGGATGTTCTTCAGCCCTTTGACCCGCTCGATGTCGTAATCCACGGTGGGCTCGAACGCGGCGATGTGTCCGGGATCGACGCGCATCACCTGCCCGCTCGCCAGGGTGTATTCCCGCACTTCGCCGGGAATCTCGAGGAAGGCCAGCCCCGGCCCGGTCAGTTTCTGCAGGATGAAGCCCTCGCCGCCGAACAGGCCCGCGCCCAGGCGCTTCCGAAAGTGCATTTCCAACTGCACCGAACTCTCGGCGCACATGAACGCGTCGCGCTGGGCGATGATCTGCTGGCCCGCGGCCAACTCCAGCGGCAGGACTTTGCCCGGCGCTTCGGGCGTGAAGACCACCAGGCACTTGTCGCCGCGGCAGGTGTAGGTGGTCATGAACAGCGATTCCCCGGCCAGCATGCGCCCCAGCCCTTTGAGCACGCCGCCTTTGGTGCTGGTTTCCATGTGCACGGGGCCCATCATCCAGGCCATGCCGCCGCTCTCGGTATAGACCGACTCGCCGGGGCCCAGCAGCACCTCCAGGGCCTGCATCACCGTGCCAACGATCCGATATTTCATGGGACTACCTCCGGGAAGGGCCCGCGCGGCGGGACCACGCCAACGGGTCTCGGACGCGCGTGGAGAGCGTAACCGACACTTTCACTATAGCACATCTGGCGCGGCGCGGCGGCCTCAGCCCGCCCGGAGGGCGTCCCCCAGAGGCAAAAGGACGGGGCGCAGCGCGGCCTGGGAGGTAGTTTATTGGGCGAACCAGTCTTTGAGCCGTTCCCAGAAGGTGCGGCCTTGGGGCTTGACCTCGGTGCCCAGGGACTCGGCCAGCCGCTGGAAGAGTTCCCGCTGTTCGGGGGTGAGGTGGCGGGGAATCTCGACCTGGATCAGCACTTTTTGGTCGCCGCGGCGGCCGTGGCGGTCGGGCACGCCCTTGCCCGGCATGACCAGCACATCGCCCGACTGGGTCCCCGCGGGGATGCGCAAGGTCGCGGGGCCGTCCACGGTGGGCACTTCGACCTCCGCGCCCAGCGCGGCCTGGGCCACATTGATGGTCAGATGCAGCAGGATGTCTTGCCCCTGGCGGCGGAAGTAGCGGTGCGGTTTGACCCGCACCTGCACATACAGGTCGCCGGGCGGGCCGCCGTCGCGGCCGGGCTCCCCTTCGCCCGCGACGCGCACCCGATAGCCGTGATCCACGCCGGGCGGGATGACCACCACCCGCCGCACCCGCTCCTGGATGCGGCCGCGGCCCCCGCAGCGGGTGCAGGGCGTGGTGATGATGGCCCGTTGGCCCTGGCAGGTGGGGCAGGTCGCGACCTGAACCATGGGGCCGAAGAAGGTGTGCATGGTCTGCCGCACCTCGCCGCGTCCCTGGCAGGTGGGGCAGACCTGCGGCGCGGTGCCCGGCTCCAGGCCGCTGCCCTGACAGCGGGGACACACGGCCTGGCGGTTGAATTCCACCTCTTTCTCCGCGCCGAACACGGCCTCTTCGAAGGTCAGCGTGACCGCCACCTGGATGTTGCGCCCCTTGCGGGGCCGCTTGCGGCGGCTGCGGGTGCCAAACCCGCCCAGCAGATCCACGAACAGATCCATGAGGTCCACGAAGTCGGGCACGGGGCCCGAGCCGCCCAGGCCCTCCACGCCTTGATGACCGTAGCGGTCGTAGCGGGCCCGGCGCTCGGGGTCCGAGAGCACCGCGTAGGCCTCGTTGATCTCCTTAAAACGCTCTTCCGCGTCCGGCGCGTCGCTCACATCGGGGTGATATTGGCGGGCCAGACGGCGGAAGGCTTGCTTGATCTCTTCTTGGGTGGCGTGCCGCGGCACGCCCAGGACTTCGTAATAGTCCCGTTTGGCTGCGCTCATGGCTTACTCCGCGGGCCGATGTCGCGCCCCGACGAAGAGGGTTTCACTGAGCCACCCGCACCAGCGCGGGCCGTAAGACCCGATCCCCCACACGATAGCCTTTGCGCAACACGCTCACGATGTGTCCACTCTCGACCTCATCGCTGGGTTCGACCGCGATGGCTTCGTGCAGATAAGGATCGAAGGGATCGCCGGGCTGCGGGTCGATGACCTCCAGCCCCTGTTGTTGCAAGAAGGTGCGAATCTTCTGGGCGATGAGCACGATGCCCTCGGCCCAGGCCGCGGCTTCGCCTTCGGTGGGGCGGTTCTGCAGGGCCAGATCCAGATCGTCCAGGATGTCGATCAGCCCCTTGAGCACATCGCCCCGCACCCGATCGCGGGTCTGGGCGGCCTGTTGCTCCACCCGCTGGCGATAGTTGGCGAATTCGGCGCGCTCGCGCTGCCAGCCGGCCAGGTATTCCTCGGCCTTGGCCTGGGCTTCGGCCAGCGCGCGCTGCAAGGTCTGCGGATCGTTCCCGGCCTGGCCGGGCGTGAACGCTTCGGTCTCGTGCAGCGGTTCGTGGTGTTTGCCGTTCTCGGGGACTTGCGTCTCCGCCATGATCGTTCTCCTTTACCGGAACAGGTTGCTCCTGGGCCAAACTTCAGACTTTCGGGCGCCGAGTCGAGCACGCCCGCACGAACACCCAGGTCGGTTGCCAGATCCTTGGGGATCCGTTTTTCATCTTACCACGCCGCGGAACGGCGAGTCAATGCAAGTTGTTGGAAAAATGTTAAAGGTGGGCCGATTTTTCGGCGGCTGCGATCTCCGCGGCCCGAAAGACCACGGGCTCGCGGCCGGCCAGGCGGGCCTGCACTTTGCGCGCCACGAGATCCAGATGCCGGGGTTGGGCCACGAAGTCCACCTCGTCCGCGGGCACGGTCAGCACCGGGCTCAAGGTGAAGCCCGCGATCCACTCGTCGTACAGCGCGTTGAGTTGGGCCAGGTACGCGGGCGAGATGCGGCGCTCGTAGTCGCGCCCCCGGCGGGCAATGCGGCGGAGCAAGGTGGGCACCGAGGCCCGCAGGTAGATCACCAGGTCGGGCGGCGGCAGAAAGGCCAGCACCGCTTCGTACAGGGCCCGATAGGTGCGGTAGTCGCGGGCGCTCAGGAAGCCCTGGCGGTGCAGGTTGCGGGCGAAGATCTCCGCGTCTTCGTACACGCTGCGGTCTTGCAGCGCGGGGCCCGCGTGTCGGGCGATGCGCTGGTGGATGCGCAGGCGGTGGGCCAGAAAGAAGGTCTGGGAGTGGAAGGCCCAGCCGGCCATGTCCGCGTAGAAGTCGGCCAGATAAGGGTTGTCCACCTCGGGTTCGTAGAAGGGCGTCCAGCCCAGGCGCTCGGCGAGCAAGCGCACCAGGGTGGATTTGCCCGCGCCGATGTTGCCGGCGACGATGACGAA
>JAADEN010000150.1 GCA_013153375.1 Chloroflexota bacterium
GTCCGGGCCGCAGAGCACGCGCCGCGCGGGGCGGAGGGGCTCCGCGGCGGAATCTTGGGCCGCGTCCCCCGGCTGGGCCCCCAACCGGGCCCAGCGCGGCTCGCGCCAGCCCTGGCGGGCCAGATGCTGCTGCACCCGGGCCAGCGCGTCGTCCTGGGCGGGGATCTCGAGCCAGAGGTAGGTCGTGGCGCCCCAGGGCGCTTCGACCGTGGCCGAGCCCAGCACCACGACGGGCTCGGGCCAGGCCATGAGGGGCTGCGCCGCGCCCGCGCCCACGGATAGTTCCAGCCGCCGGGCCTGGGGATGACGCTCCAGGAGCAGGCCGACGAGCCAGGTGCTCGTCCGCGCCGCGTCGAGCGGGCCGTGCACCACGATTTGGGGCGCGGCGGCCGTGGCCTGGGCCGGCCACATCCGGGGCCGTGTGGCCCACCAGAACCATCCGCCACAGAGGGCCCAGGGCAACAGGAACACCGCGGCCAGGATGGCCCACAGGTTGTCTCGCCGCATCATGCTTGCTCGCCTCGTCCTCGCTCCGCCGCGGCCTCCGGCCGCGCGGTCCAAAACCGCCAGGGTCATCACCTTCATGATACCCCAAAACGCGGCCCTGGGGCGGGCAGGGGCGCGGCCGTAGGGGCGACCGGCTGGTCGCCCGCCGCGGGGTGAGGTTTGGCAGGCTGGACGCGAAACACAACGACGCTTCTACAAGGTTTGCCTGCATCCGCGCCTGGACGCCCGTCCGCCGGGCCCGGAAACGGGGTATAATTCGGGTGTACGGATTCGCGGCCGAACCCCGCGGGGTTCGGCTTTGGTTGGGAGCAACACGGTGAGACTTCTGGAACCTTTGGGGCGCGCGCTGCCCTTTCTGAACCGCACCCGGCAGCATCACGCGCTGGAACATGCGACCTTGCACATCTTGAGCCGCCGCTTCCCCAACAAGCCCCTGGCCGGCCACTCGGACGCGGGCGGTTTTTGGATTTTGGGCGCGGTGCCCACCGACGCGGTGGAGCAGGCCGTGGCCGAGGCCTGGGAGCGCCTGCAACGCGGGGAGCACGATCTGGCGCTGCACCCCGGTTGCGGCACCAACTATCTGGCCACCGGCGGCCTGGCCGCGCTGGCCGGGCTGTTCGGCTTCGCGGGTGCCCGACGCTGGCGCGACCGCTGGGACCGCTTCCCGCTGGTGATGTTCTTGAGCATGTTGGCCCTCATCATCGGGCGCCCGTTGGGCTTCTGGTTGCAGCGGGTGCTGACCACCGACCCGCATGTCGCGGATCTGGAAGTCGTGGCGGTGCAGCCGACCCGCCGCGGCCGCCTGCCCGCGCATCGGGTCACCACCCGTCGGGTGACGACCACGACGGCATGAGTTCCTCGCGTCCTGTCCCTCGGGTTTACCTTTTCTACGGCGACGACCACGCCAGCCGCGCGGCCTACATCGCGCGGCTGCGCGCCCGTCTGGCCGAGGCCGGAGGCGAGGCCTGGGCCACGCTGAACTACCAGCGCCTGAGCCCCGCCACCCATTCCCTGGACGACCTGCGGGCCGCGGTGCTGTCCGTGCCTCTGTTCGTGCGGCGGCGCTTGATCCACGCGGTGGAACCCCTGGGTTGGGCCAAGGACGCGCGGCAACGCCAGCGTTTCCTGGCCGTGCTGGACGAAGTCCCCGCCAGCACCGCGTTGGTCCTGGACATCGGCCAGCGCCTGGACGAGGGCCGGCGGGGCCAGCCCCCGCACTGGCTGCTGGCCTGGGCCCAGCGCCGCGGGCCCGAGTATGTGTTCCTCAAGGCCCTGCCCGCGCCGCGCGATGTCGCGGAGATGGCCCGGTGGCTCTACAAGGCCGCGCACGAGGCCGGCGCGCAACTGACGCCCGAGGCCGCGCAGGCCCTGGCCGCGGCCATCGGCCCTGACACGCTGCGGGGCCTGAACGAGGTGCGCAAACTCGCGCTCTACGCGGGCGAGCGGCCCATCACCGCGGACGATGTGGCCGCGCTGGTGGAAGGCGAGTGGGCGCCCGACCTGTTCCGCTGGCTCGACCTGGTGGGCGCGGGGCAGAGCCAGGCCGCCTGGCGCTACCTGGCCCGCCTGCGGGAGATCCACGACGCCGCGTTTGTGTGGAACATGCTGCTGCGGCACTTCCGCCTGCTGCTGGTGCTGCGCGACGCGAGCGACCAGGGCGCGAACCTGAAGGCCGTGGCCCGGGAGTGGGGCATCCCGGCCTTCGCCTTGCCCCGCTATCGGCAGCAGATGGCCCGCTTTTCGCGCCCCGCGCTGCAAGCCCTCTATCGCCGCCTCTATCGGCTCGAAAGCCGCTTCCGCCGCCACGAGATCACCCTCGACGACGCGCTGGAAGACCTGTTGACCTACCTCACCCTGCACGCCCGAGGAGCCTCATGAGCGATGCCCCTGCGAGCGCGCGCTGGCGCCCCTTGCTCGCGCTGGCCGCGCTGTTCTTGGCCGTCTTCTTCGGTTGGCGGGGCCTGACCGCGCCCGATCCCGCACCCCCGCTCGCGCCGCCCGTCGAGTCCTATTCCACCCGCGCCCCCACCTCGGTCGCGGGGCCGGACGCGCCGGTCGAACACTACCAGGGCCGGGCCTGGGATCTCTACTTCACCCGTCCCGAGCACCCCGCGGCCCGCAGCAAGCGCGGCGGCCCCGACGCGTATCTGGCCCAGGCCCTGCGCACGGCCCAGGACAGCATCGCCATGGCCATCTACGACCTGGATCTGTGGAGCATCCGCAACGCCCTGCTGGACGCCTACGGCCGGGGCGTCGAGGTCCGTCTGGTGGTGGACGAAGACCACATCACGCCCGAGGTGGAATCCCTGCGCGCGGCGGGCATTCCGGTGGTGACCGACAACGGCGCGGGCCTGATGCACCACAAGTTCGTGGTCATCGACGCGGCCGAGGTGTGGACCGGCTCCATGAATTTCACCGTGAGCGGGGCCTATCGCAACGCCAACCACCTCATCCGCATCCCCTCGCGGCGCCTGGCCGCGGACTATTTGCGCGAATTCGACGAGATGTTCGTGGACGGTCGCTTCGGGCCCGCGTCGCGCGCGGACACACCTTATCCCCAGGTCACGGTGAATCGGGTGCCCATGGAGGCCTGGTTTTCGCCCGACGAGCATCCTCAGGCCCGGCTGGTGCCCCTGCTGCGCAGCGCGCAGGAGGACATCCTGCTGCTGGCCTACACCTGGACCGCGGATCCCCTCACCGACGCCCTGCTGGAGCGGGCCCAGCACGGCGTGAGCGTGCGCGGCTGGTTCGAGACCGAGCAGTTGGACGCCGCGGGCCACGACTACGAACGCCTGCGCGCCGCGGGCCTGGCCGTCGCGCCCGATCCCTTCCCGGGGCTGCTGCACCACAAAGTGGTGGTCGTGGACGGCCAAACCGTGGTCCTGGGCTCGTACAATTTCACCCGCGCCGCGGATGTGCGCAACGACGAAAACCTGCTGGTGGTGCACGACCCGGACCTGGCCGCGGCCTTCTACACCTGGTGGCAGGACCATGCGGTTGGCCCGTAGCCTGGCGCTGGGGGTCGTGCTGCTGTTGTTTTGGGGGACGGGCTGCCGCGGCGGGCCCGCGACCGCCGCGGCGACGCCCCTTTCGCCCACCCCCTGGCCCACGCCGCGCCCGTATTCGTCCCCCACTTTCACGCCTCCGCGGCCCACGGTCACCTTCCCCGCGGCCACGCCGGCCGCGCCGACGCCCACGCCCATCGTGCACACCGTGCAGGAGGGCGACACTTTCTCGGGCATCGCGCTGCGCTATGGCGTGAGCGTCGAGGCGCTGCAGAAGGCCAACCCCGGGCTCAACCCGGCCGCGTTGCCCATCGGCGCGCAGGTGATCGTGCCTCAGGCCGGCCAGGCCCTGGGCCTGCTGGCCAC
>JAADEN010000234.1 GCA_013153375.1 Chloroflexota bacterium
CCTCCCCTACGAGGGAAGGGGCCTCCAAAGCGAACCTGCACCTATCGCGAGGCCCATTTCTGCCCCCTTCCCGCCCCTGAGAGGAGGGAAGGGGGAGCGGCGGGCAGCCAGCCCGCCGCGGGGGATGGGAGGGGTTTGCACGGAAGCGGGTCATTTTTTACATTGTTTGCATGTATCCCTGACAGCGGGGCCGGCTCCGCCCCGTTGCGAGCCTTGCTTTTGGAGGAACGAGCATGCCCGTACGCGAAATCGTCACCGTACCCCATCCTGCGCTGCGGCGCAAAGCCCAGCGGGTGACCACTTTCGACGCGGCCCTGCGCCGCCTGGTGGACGATATGATCGAGACCATGCGGGCCGCGCCCGGCGTGGGGCTGGCCGCGCCGCAGGTCAATGTCTCGCAGCGGGTCATCGTAGTGGAGTACGAGGACGAAGAGGCGGGCGTTCCCCATCAGTTGTACGCGGTGGTCAACCCCCGGGTGGTGTGGGCCGCGCCCGAGATCGAATGGGGCGTCGAAGGTTGCCTGTCCATCCCGGGCTTGGCGGGCGAGGTGCCCCGGGCCCGCGCGGTCACCGTGGTGGGCCAGGATCCCCACGGCCAGCCCCTGCGCCTGAACCTCGACGGCTGGGTGGCCCGCATCTTCCAGCACGAGATCGATCACCTCAACGGCGTGTTGTTCACCGACCGGGCTCGGCGGGTGTGGCGCCTGGAGGAAAGCCCTTCGGCCGCGGCCGTGTAGGATGCTTCCGCATGCTGCTGACCCATCTGGCCCTGGAGAACTTCCGCCTGTTCGTGCACTTCGCCCGCGCGCTGCCGCGCGGGCCCCTGCTCATCGTCGGCCCCAACGCGCAGGGCAAGACCTCGCTGTTGGAGGCCGTGGCGTATCTGGCGACTTTCTCCTCCGCGCTGACGCGCGCCGACAAGGAGATCATCCACTTTCTGGCCCTGCGGGAGCCGCTGAGCGTGGCCCGCATTCGGGCCACTTGCCAGCGGGGGCCGATGGACGAGGTGCGCCTGGAAGTGCGCATCATCCATCAGGTGCGGGCCTCGAACCACAATCAGACCCGCAAAGAGGTGCTGGTCAACGGCGTGCGGCGCAAACTGGTGGACGCGCTGGGCCTGTGCACCGCGGTGCTCTTCCTGCCCCAGATGCTGCGCTGGGTGGACGGCGCGCCCGAGTTGCGGCGGCGGTTCCTCAACCAGAGTCTCGCGCAGGTGGACCCGGCGTACGCGCGGGCCTTGCTGGAATACAACCGGGCTCTGGCGCAGCGCAACGCGCTGCTCAAGGCCGTGCAGGAGGGCCGGGCCCGTGCCGACGACCTGGCCGTCTGGGATCAAACCCTGGCCCTGCTGGCCGCGCGCCTCATGCGGGCCCGCGCCCAGGCCGTGGAGGACTGGAACCGGCTGCTCACCGCCCGGCACCACGATTTGCTCTACCGCACCGAACCCCTGCGGTTGGTGTACCGCCCCGCGCTGGATGTGCCCGAAGCCCCCGCCCAGGTGCGCCTCTTTGGCGGCGCGGAGGCCCCCGAGCCGCCCGCGGAACTGCTGGCCGACGAGACGGCCCTGGCCGAGCACCTGCTCCAACGCCTGACCCAGCGCCGCGAGCACGACATCCGGCGGGGCAACACGGGCCTGGGCCCCCAGCGGGACGATTTGCGCTTCGTGGCCGGGGGCCTGGATTTGGCGGCCTACGGCTCCCGCGGCCAGGTGCGCACCGCGCTGCTGCTGCTCAAACTGGCCGAGGCCGCGTGGTACACCGAACGCACGGGGCACAAGCCCCTGCTGCTGTTGGACGACCTGCTGGCCGAACTCGACGCCACCCGCCGGGAGGACATCCTGCGCCACTTCTTCGCCGCGGGCGACCAGGTGCTGCTCACCGCCACCGACGAGGCGGCCTATCCCGCGGCTTATCGCGAGCGCACCGAGGTGTGGCGTTTGCAAGCCGGGCAGGTGGTGGAAGTGCAGCCTGCGGCGCGGGCTTGAGCGCAACGACCGCGGCTCACGCGGGCCCGACGAAGCGGTCCAACACCGCCCGCACACTGCCCAAATAGGCCGTCCCGAAGAGATTGAGGTGGTTGAGCAGGTGGTAGAGGTTGTAGAGGGGGAAGCGCTCTCGATAGCCGGGCGCTAAGGGGCGGACTTCTTCATAAGCGTCGTAGAAGGCGCGCGGAAAGGCGCCGAAAAGCGCGGTCATGGCCAGATCGGCCTCGGCCCAGCCGTAATAGGCCGCGGGATCCACGATGGCTGGCCGTCCGGCCGCGTCGGTCAGCGCGTTGCCGCTCCACAGGTCGCCGTGCAGCAGCGAGGCCGGCTGGGGCGGGATCCAATCCTTCAGCCGCGCGGCCAGGCGCTCCACCCGAGCCCGGTCGGCCGCGGAGAGCAGCCCGCGGCGGTGGGCCAGGTTCGCCTGGTACATCAGGCGCTGCCGGGCGAAGAACTCGTAGCCGTCCGCGGTCCAGGGGTTGGGCTGCGGCGTGAGGCCGATGTAATTGTCGTGCGGAAAGCCAAACCGGGGCGCGGTGTGCGCGTGCACGCGGGCCAGCCGGCGTCCAAAGTCCGGCCAGTAGTCCGGCCGCCGCGGCGCGGGCCGCAGATCCTCCATGAGCAAGAAGTCGTCGCCCCACAGATACGGCTCGGGCACCACCGGCCCCGAGGGGACGCGCAGGGCCTGGAGCCCTTCGGCCTCCCGGGCGAACATGAAAGGCGGGGGTTGGGGGTGCGTCTTGAGGAAGAAGGAAGGCCCTTGGGCCGTGGACACGCGCCAGGCCTGATTGATGTCGCCGCCCGCCACGGGCTGCACCCCCGCGAGGGTGTATCCCTGCGCGGCCAGCCAGTCCCGCACGGCTTTGGGGAGCGTCCCCGGGGTCACGCCGCGGCCTCCGACGGGGGTGTTGCCCCGTTCTGGGCTTCCAGGGCGTCCAGCAAGCCCCGGACCGAGCGGGCGATGATCTGATACACGGCCTCGAAGGCTTCCTGGTCGTCGTAGTAGGGGTCGGGCACATCCAGGTCGCCGTCGCTTTGGGGGTCGAACTCCCGCAGCAGGCGAATTTTGCGCTGGGCCTCGGGCCGACCTGCGGCCAAGGCCATCAGGTGCGTCCAGTTGTCCCGGTCCATCGCCACGATGAGGTCGAAGCGGTCGAAGTCGCGAGGGTGAAACTGGCGGGCCCGATGATCGTACACCAGGCCGTGGCGCTGGGCCACGCGGCGCATGCGCGGATCCGGAGGCTCGCCGACATGCCAACTGCCGATGCCGGCGGAATCGACCTCGTACTTGTGTGCGACGCCTCGCCGCTGGGCTTCGTGCCGAAAGAGGGCCTCGGCCAGGGGGCTGCGCACGATGTTCCCCAAGCAGACGAACAACACCCGCATCGGGCGTTCAGAAGCGCGGTTTGACGACATGAAAAGGCTCCTACCCAAGGTTGGGCCAATGCTACCACGACCTCGGGAGCGTTTGCAAGGCTTCACGTTCGGAGGGGTGGGGGCAAATGTTGTAGAAGCGGGGTTGTGCTCCTCGCCCAGCCCGTGAAACCCCACCCCGCGACGGGCGACCAGCCGGCCGACCAGCCGGGCGCCCTTACCGCGCTCCCCTCGTAGGGGAGGGGCCTTCAAATCTACATTGCCGCGCTCGGCCGCGGGCGGGGCTGCGGACGAGAGAGGGGCGCACCGCGGCTGCTTTTCCAACGCCGGCCCGCGGGCCTTTTCTTTCTAAGAGAACTTCAAGAGGCGCGGTATGAAATGTGACCCTCGTCACGCTTTGCGCGCGGGCCTGGATGGCGAAAATTGAAGATTCTTCCCGAAAGAGTGGGAAAAGAATTCAGGCTTGGGCGATTTTAAGTCCAAAGTTGCGCATTTCAACGGTCTTGCTTGACAAAT
>JAADEN010000237.1 GCA_013153375.1 Chloroflexota bacterium
GCCTGTCCGCGTGCATCCGCGGTTTCGAGATAGCCGTCAGCCGTCAGCCGTTAGTTTTGCTTCCAGGCCCATTCGTGTTTTTTTACTTCCGTGTGCATCCGTCTCCATCCGTGTTCATCCGTGGTTTATTCACCGCCAACTTCCAACCACCATCCTCCACCTTCTGGGAAGGCCGATCATGGGCAGTGCATCGCTTTTGATCATCGGCACGGGCGCGCTGGCGGGGCTGTTCGCGGCCCGGCTGGCCGCCGCGGGCCACGCGGTGGGCATGGTGGGCACCTGGGCCGCGGCCCTGGACGCGCTCCAGACCCACGGCGTGCGCCTGGTGGACCTGGACGGCCGGGAGCGGGCCTACCCCGTGCGGGTGTTCCGTCGGCCTGAGCCGGGCCACGGCTTCGCGGGCGCGCTGGTGCTGGTGAAAAGTTGGCAGACCGAGCGGGCCGCGCGCGTGGCCGCGGCCATGCTGCCGCCCTCCGCGTCGGTGCTCACGCTGCAAAACGGCCTGGGTCCGCAGGATGTGCTGCGGGCCGCGCTGGGCCCGCAGCGGGTCGTGGTGGGGGTGACGACCTACGCGGCCCGGGTGCTGGAGCCGGGCCGGGTGCAGGCCACGGGTCAGGGCACGGTGGATTTGGCCCGCCACGCGGCTGCGGACTTCTGGCAGGCCGTGCTGGCCGGCGCGGGCTTCGCGGTGCGGCTCCACGGCGATGTGCAGGGCCTGATTTGGGGCAAGTTGGCCGTCAACGCGGCCATCAACCCCCTGACCGCGCTACTGGATGTGCCCAACGGCGCGCTGCTGGAGGATCCCGCGGCGCGGTTGTTCATGGCGCGCGCGGCCACCGAGGTGGCCCGGGTGGCCGCGGCCCTGGGCGTGCGGCTGCCCTTCCCGGATCCGGTGCAGGCCGCGGTGGAGGTGGCCCGGCGCACCGCGGCCAATTCGTCCTCCATGCGGCAGGACTTGCGCCGCGGCGCGCCCACGGAGATCGACGCCATCTGCGGCGCGGTGGTGCGGGCCGGGCAGCAGGTGGGCCAGCCCGCACCGTTGAACGCGGCGCTGCTGGACATGGTGCGCGAGGCCGTGGCTCGCCGACGGGACGCGCGGCCCACGGACATCCAGCCCGGCCCATAGAATCGCCGCCCGCAGGGCGGCTTTCCCCAGAAACCTGACCTCTCGCAGGTGGGGCTGTCCGTTATAATAAGGATGCACGGTCCAAGCGAGATGGCATCCCCTCAAGGAGGTTTATCCATGACCGCGACCTTCATCCCTGTGGATGTGTTGAAGGAAGCCCATCGTTTGTTGGCGGAGTACACTTACGAGAAGCGGCCGGTGGAGCGGGGCTACGCCAACCGCACGCTGCACATCAATCTGTCGGATAGGACCATCGAAGAGCGTCCTGTCACGCAACAGATGAAGGATGTGTTCACCGGCGGCCGGGGTTTTGCCCTGTGGCTGGCCTGGAATGCGACCACGCCCGAGACGCAGTGGGACGATCCCGAGAACCCGCTCATCATCGCCAACGGCCCCATCTGCGGCACGCTGTCGTACGCGGGCACGGGCAAGTCCACGGTGGTGACCATTTCGCCTCTGACGGGGCTGGTGGTGGACAGCAATGTGGGCGGCATGTTCGCGACTTACCTCAAGGGCGCGGGCTTCGACGCGCTGGAGATCACGGGCAAGGCCGACCGGGATGTGGTCATCTTCATCGACGGCGACACGGGCCGGGTGACCATCGAAGAGGCGTGGTTGGAAGAGCCTTACGGCCACATCCTGGCCGAGACGCTGACCGAGATGTACGCCAAGAACGAGCGGGACAAGCGCAATCTTTCGGTGATCACCGCGGGGCCGGGCGCGAAGTACAGCCGGTTTGGGATGCTGAATGTGTCGTGGTACGACACCCACCGCAACAAGGTGCGCTACAAGCAGGCCGCGCGCGGGGGCACGGGCACGGTGTTCGTGGACAAGCGCATCAAGGCCATCGTGGTGCGTTACACGGGCTGGAACGCGCTGACCAGCAACGGCCCGGCCAAGCCCGAACTGCTGCGCAAGGCCAGCAAGCGCATCAACACCGAGATCTGGGAACTGGACGACAAGCAGAATCAGATGCGCAAGGTGGGCACGCCCTACCTGGTGGGCATCATGAACGACTATGACCTGCTGCCGGTGCACAACTGGCAGTACGGCCAGCATCCCGAGGCGGTGAAGATCTCCAAGCCCGTGTGGATGTCGCTGTTCACCCAGGGCCTGCCCGACGGGTGTCACTACGGCTGCCAGTTGTCCTGCTCCCACGCGGTGGACAACTTCCGGCTGCGCACGGGGCCGTTCAAGGGCCACCTGGTCACGGTGGACGGGCCCGAGTACGAGAACGCGGCCGGCCTGGGCTCCAATCTGGGCATTTTCGACCCCATGGCCGTGCTGGAACTCAACTTCTATGTGGACACCTACGGCCTGGACAGCATCTCCTTCGCGGCCACCATGGCCTTTGTGATGGAACTGTACCAGCGGGGCCTGCTCACCCGAGAGCACACGGGCGGCCTGGATTTGACCTGGGGCAACGCGGACGCGGTGCTGGAAGTGCTGCACCAGATCGCCCGCGGCGAGGGCTTCGGCCGCCTGGTGGCCATGGGCACCCGCTGGCTCAAGGACTTCTTCAGCCGGGTCTATGGCCTGGACCGGGCCTTCTTGAACGACATCGGCATGGAAGTCAAGGGCATGGAGTACTCCTTCTATGTGACCAAGGAGTCCCTGGCCCAGCAGGGCGGGTACGGCATCGCGAACAAGGGCGCGCAGCACGACGAGGCCTGGCTCATCTTCATGGACATGGTGAACAACCAGATTCCCACTTTCGAGGACAAGGCCGAGGCCCTGCACTACTTCCCCATGTGGCGCACCTGGTTCAGCCTGCACGGCCTGTGCAAACTGCCGTGGAACGACATCGAGCCCGAGGACAACGCGTACACCGACGAGCCCCACAAGGTGCCCAAGCATGTGGAGAACTACTGCATGCTGCACGAGGGCGTGACGGGCATCCCGGTGACGGGCGAGGATTTGATCTTCCAGAGCGAGAAGGTGTACAACCTGCAACGCATCTTCAACATCCGGCGGGGCGCGGGCCTGCGGGAGCACGACCGCCCGCCCTATCGCTCTATGGGCCCGGTGACGGTGGAGGAATACGAGAGCCGGCGGGAGCGCTACGACGGCCAACTCAAGGATCTGGGCTACGACATCGCGGGCCTGAGCACCGAGGAGAAGATCGCGCTGCTGCGCAAGCACCGGGAAGAGCAGTACGAGAAACTGCTGGACGCGGTGTACGAGCGCCGCGGCTGGACGCGGCAGGGCATCCCGACCCTGGAGACGCTGAAGCGCCTGGGGTTGGACCAGTTCCCCGATGTGGTGGCCGTGGTGGAGGACGCGCTGCGGCGGACCGCGGGATAAGGCGATCGCACGGCAGGGCGGCTCCGAGGGCGGGGCCGCCCTGTTTGGTTTTGAATTTGTATGAGGCTCCGGTTGGAAGTTTGAGTAAGTTATCAAAAAGAAATGGAGGATATAATTATGGGTAATAATAGAAACGCAAATAGTCCTTGGTGGTCACAACGAGTTAGATTGTGGGGCGCGGAAGGTCCGCTGATAATGATAATAGGTATTCTTACAGGTATTATTATAACAACTGCCTTCTTTATTAAATATCCTGACTTTATTATCAAACCTATTATTGCTCGCTCTGTTAACGCAACTGTTATGGCGCGATTAGCTGAAATTGAAAATGAAGAGCTTTCAATAAATTCTAAAAATTCTAAAGAAACTCTTTCACCCATACCTTCTCAAATTACGAGTACACCTTTATCACAGAACTTTTATAACAATTCATTTTCACCAAC